>NZ_JBQHTM010000019.1:0-56456 GCF_052065695.1 Intestinimonas sp. HCP28S3_D6 | reverse complement strand
CCCCCCCCCCCCCCCCCCCCCCCCCCCCCACTTTTCTTGTTTTCGGTTAAAGCACGATGGCGTTGACCGCCTCGATGAGGTCCACCACAGAGGACCGGGGCACCAGAGAGACCGGCTCCCCATCCACCACGGCCAGACACTGCTCGCCGTCGTAGCGGTAGAGCTGGATCCGGATCTCCTGGACGTTCTCGTTGTCCAGGGTGACGGTGAGGCTGATCTCCTCCTTCTGGTCGGGGGATTCCTCCGTGAAGCTGGCGGCGGTGAGGCTCTCCAGAGCGCTCTGCAGGTCGCCGATCTCCAGTTCCTCCTCCCCGTAGGAGAAGGTCTTGTCGTCTCCTGTCCCTTCCGAGGTGATCTGGTAGGTGCTCCCCTCCAGGGTGATCTCCAGGCCGGTGACGTCGCCGAAGTCGGCGGTGAACACCTCCCGGTGTCGCAGGTCGTCATAACCGGCGGCCATCAGCTTCTCATAGCTGGTACCGGCGATCTGGTAAATGATCTTGGAGTCGCCGATGCGGACATAGGCGGTGATGTCCTCCTCGGTCTCCTCCGTCTCTGCCGCCGTGGCCTCCCGCTCCGCCGGGTCCCGGCTGACGCTGATTGTGAAGGTCTCCGCGGTCTGGTTCCCCTCCTCGTCCTCGGCGGTATACTGCACGCTGACCGTCAGCTCGGGGTCATCCAGGCCGAAGGCGTCCAGGTCCTCCTCACCGGCGCTGTAAGTCACATAGTCGTCGGGGTCCAGGCTGCTGATAGTGTTCAGATAGCTCTCCACCCGGCTGGTATCCAGGGGCAGCCAGGCATCGCCCTCCTGGACGAAATAGTGGTCGTCGGCACAGGCGGTGTAGGTGTTCTCCTCCTGCCAGACCGCCTCATAGCTGTCCGCGCCGGAAAACCGGATGGAGGACACTTGGTCAAAGTCCGGGGTCTCGTCGTTTTGGATCAAATCCTGAATGGTGACCTCAAAGGAGTCCATGGGGTCGTTCTGGACCAGGTAGACGTTCCCGTCTCCGATGGAGACATAGCGCTGGGCATCCATGGTGCTGAAATCGCCCAGCTGGATCTCATAGCTGGTGTCGGCGGTGGCGATGTCGATGGTGCACGCCGGGTCGTCCAGACCGTACTGGCCGAAGTCGGTGACGTCCTCGATGATGAAGGAGGCGCCGAAGGACTGGAACTGCTCCAGCAGGGCGTTGATCTTCTCCTCATCCACGGGGAAGGCCTCGTCCTCGTCGTAGATCCAGTGCTCGTCCTTGTGGAAGGCCAGGGACTGGTCGTCGTAGCTCCAGGAGAGGGACTCCACGGCGTCGGGGTCCACCTCCAGGATGACCTCGTCGGTGTTGGCGATGCGCTCCTGCTCCTCCTGGTAGTGGACCACGGCGAAGGCCGCCACGCAGACCACCGCCAGCACCCCCAACAGGACATAGATCCGTTTAGCCCGCTTCATTCTGCTTCCTCCTTCTGTTCAGGATGACACCGATACCGATGCCCAGGTAGCCCAGGGGGAAGACGCCGATCATGAGCACCTTCAGCAGGGAGGCGGTGGAGTCACTGATGCTCAGGTAATTGTAGTTCAGGGACTTGCTGCGGATGGCCATGGCCTCGCGCTCGCCGATGAGGGAGGAGAGGGCGTTCATGGCCAGGTCGGAGTTTGAACCGGAGGACCAGGCGTTGTACATGTCCTCCAGGAAGGCGGAGGAGGAGAACCAGACGATCTGACCATCGTTGTCACAGGCGATGGAGACCGCCACGGCGAAGGGCCCGTCGATGTCCCCCTCCTCCTTCTCATAGGTGTCCAGATCGTAGCCGGCGATCTTGCTGAAGGCGGACTCTGAGGTGGTCATCAGCTCGGTGACGGCGTCGGTGGCGTTGTCCAGAATGAGGCCCTGGGAGATGGGCATGTTGACATAGTAGTTCTCCTCGATGAGGGGATCGGTGATGTCATTGCTCACCAGGTCGGGTAGGAGGATATAGGGCTGGAAGGTGTAGTGCTCCCGGTCGGCCTCCACCACGATGCCGTCGCAGGTCTCCACGCCGTAGTCAGCAAGCAGGCTGTACAGGTTCTCCAGGGTGCCGTTCTCCTCGGTGGGACCGGCCACCACCATCAGCTTGCCGCCATTTTTGGTGTACTCGGAGAGCATCTCCACCTCCTCCTGGGAGAGGTCGGAGGTGGGGGCGTAGATCAGGATGCAGTCAGCGTCCTCCGGGATCTCATCCACCGTCAGCAGGGAAAGGGATTGCGTCTCGATGTTCTCCTTTTCGATCTGCTCGCTGAAGGTGGCGGGGAGCTCCCCCTCGCCGTGGCCCTCCAGCAGGTAGAGCTGGGGCAGGTCCTCGGTGACCACGTAGTCGATGGCCGAGGTGATGGCTCCCTCACCGTCAAAGGAGGTGTTGTAGGAGTAGGAGTACATGTCGGCCTCCTGGAGATAGATGTCGTCGTAGCCGATGTAGCGGCTGCGGTCCCCACACTCCACCACCAGGCTGTTGTTCTGCACCGTCTCGTCGGTGTACTGCTCGGCGAAGGTGGGGTACACATCGGGGTTCTTCTTCACCACCTGGATGTGGTCGGAGAGGCTCTCATACTTGCCCAGCAGGTTTTCAATGACGCTGTCCTCCTGGCCGGACTGGACGATCCAGTAGATGGTGACGTCCTCCTCCAGGGCATTGACCACCACCTTGGTGTTGCTGGTGATGGAGTAGAGCTTGGAGGAACTGATGTCGTATTTGGTGAGGGTGGTGGGCAGGGCGGAGACCAGCACGTTCACCGCGATGAGGATGGCCAGCACCACCGCGGTGATGACCAGGGAGTAGGAGCCGCCCTGGAAGGCGATGCGGTTCCGGGCCGCCCGCTCCCGGTCGGGCAGGAATTTCCGGTTCTTCATCAGTTGTACCTCCGTTTCTCAAGGGACTGCACCGAAAGGAAGAGGAAAAAGGCGGCCACCGAGAGGTAATAGACGATGGCGTTCATGTCGAACACGCCGCTGACAAAGGCGCTGAACCGCTCAAAGAGGGACAGGGTCTTCATAATTCTGGGCAGCAGGCCCTCGAATTTGGAGGAGTCCGTCCAGCCCACCACGCAGACCACGGCGGCCAGGGCGAAACAGACCCCGTAGGCCAGGACCTCATTTTTGGTGAGGTACCGGATGACGAAGTACAGAATCAGGATGAGGACGATAATGGCCACCATGGAGCCGAAGGCGGTGGAGGAGACGTACTCAGAGAGACTGACGCTGTAATAGTTGAAGAGGATCACGGCGATGCCCACGCCGGCGGCCAGGCCCTGGTTGTCGGTGAGGCTGGAGATGAAGACGCCCAGGGCGATGAGGGCGGCCCCCATGAGGAAGATGGCGAAGAGGGAGCCGTAGGAGGTGGGCAGGTACACGTCGCCGAATTGGGCAAAGATAGCCGGGTAGACGGAGATGACGGCCAGAGGAATGAGGTAGACCACCAGCAGGGCGGCAAACTTACCCAGAATCACCTGGGTGGTGGTGATGGGCAGGGAGTAGAGGAGCTGGTCGGTCTTCTGCCGGCGCTCCTCGGCGATGACCCGCATGGTTAGAATGGGCACGATGACCACAAAGACGATGCTGCCGAAGCTGAGCACGTATTCAAAGTTGCTCACCGCCGCCTGGAGGTTGTAGAGCATGGAGCCCACCCCCACGATGGCCAGCAGGAAGGCGCCGAACACATAGGCGGTGAAGGAGTGGAAATAGCTCCGGAGTTCATGCTTGAGTACCGCGATCATACCGCTTCATCCTCCCTTTCTTCCGGGGTCGTCCCGTCCCCGGTCTGGTCCTCGCCGCCGCTCTCGGTGAGCTCGATGAAGATGTCCTCCAGGCTGGCCTTCTTCAGGTTCAGCTCCAGCAGGGGTTGGTCCTCCTCGGCAAAGGCGAAGAAGAGCTGCCGGGAGACGGCATAAATATCCTTGCTGTCGGTCTTAAGCCGGGCCGACAACAGCCCGTCCTCCCGCTCCTCCAGCTCCACGTCGGTGAGGTGGTCCACCTTGGCCAAAAGCCCCCGCACCACATCGGCCTTGGCGTCGGTGGTGAAGGTGATCTCATTGGCGGACAGGAGGCTGCGCTCCAGCTTATCCGGGGTGTCGAAGGCCACCAGCTTTCCGTGGGCGATGATGAGGATCTTTTCACAGATGGCCTGGACCTCAGAGAGGATGTGGGAGCTGAGGATGACGGTGTGCTCCCGCCCCAGCTCCCGGATGAGGTCCCGGATCTCGATGATCTGGATGGGGTCCAGACCCACCGTGGGCTCATCCAGGATGATGACCTTGGGGTTTCCCAGCAGGGCCTGGGCGATGCCCACCCGCTGCTTGTAGCCCTTGGAAAGGGCGGAGATGCGGCGGTCCCGGACGGCCTCGATGCGCACCTGTCCGATGACCCTGTCGATCTGCGCCCGGAGCTCGTCGCCCCTGAGGCCCTTGGCCTCCCCTACGAAGCGCAGGTACTCCGCCGGCGTCTCGTTCATATAGAGAGGCGGCTGCTCCGGCAGGTAGCCGATGAGCTTTTTCGCCTGCTCCGCCTCCTCAAAGATGTCATGGCCTCCCACCTCCACACGGCCCGAGGTGGCCGAGAGACAGCCGGTCATGATGTTCATGGTGGTGGTCTTGCCCGCTCCGTTGGGACCTAAAAAGCCGTAGACATGGCCTTCCTCGATCTCAAAGGAGAGGTCGCTGACCGCCAGAAAATCGCCGTAGTATTTGGTCAGATGTTCCACTTTTATCATAGCGGGACCTCCTTGTCGGTTGGTCTTGGTTCAGGCGTGCACTCCGCCATACGGTGCCGTATTATACCCCATCCCCCTAAAGCGGCCCTAAAGACGGCGGGATGCAGAAAAGGGGCCGGAGCGCAGCGCGCTCCGGCCCCTTTGGTCCCCTGTGCTCTTTTATCTCAGCTCCGCTCTGAAGCCGATGGAGTCCCCCTTCTGATAGGCGTGGATGCTGCCGTGGTGGCTATGCACGATGGACCGGGCGATGGACAGCCCCACGCCGAAGCTGCCGGAAAAGGTCCGGGCCTTGTCCGCCCGGTAGAACCGGTCGAAGAGCCGGTCCAGCTCCAGACCGCCCACCCCGGCGTAGGTGTTCTCCACGGTGAGCACCGGGTGGCGGCGCTGACTGACCTCCACCCGGATCTCGCCGCCCTGGTCGCAGTATTTCACTGCGTTGTCCATCAGGATGGACACCAGGCGGCGGATCAGGCCCTCGTCCCCCTCATAGCGGATGCCCGGCTCGATGGCGGTCCGGAGTCCCTTCCCCCGCTCGGCGGCCAGGGGCTGGAACTCCGACACCGTGTCCTCCACGGCGGCGCTCAGGTCAAACGCCGAACGCACGATATGGTCCTGGCTCTCGTCCATCCGGGAGAGGGCCACCAGCTGGTTGATCATGAGCCCCATCCGCTCCCCCTCGCTGCGGATGTCGTCCAGCCACTCGTTCTGCCCCAGCTCGGCCTCCACGATGTCCAGGTTGGAGAGAATGAGGGTAAGGGGGGTCTTGAGCTCGTGGTTGGCGTCGGTGATAAACTGCTTCTGCTTCTCATAGCTCTCCGCCACCGGCCGCACCACCCGCTTGGAGAGGAGGACGGTGAGGAGCAGGATCAGAAGGGCGCTCCCCAGCAGCACCAGGAAGGCGGTCACCAGCAGCCGGGTGGTCACGGCCCAGTTCATGCTGCCGTTGACAAAGACAGCGGTGGCCCCCTGGGCCGTGTCCAGGATACGGTAGCGGTAGTCGGAGACCCACCCCCGCTCCCGGCCCTCCTTCAGGGCCTTCTGGACGTATTCCTTTACATCATCCCGGGAGATGGATGAGATGGCGTCCATGTTGATCCGCTGGATCTGCCCGTCTCCGTCCAGCCACACGGTGAAGAACCGGGTGCTGAACTGGGTCTCCTCCGTGATGATCTCCCCGTAGGGCAGGCGCTGGGCGGGACCCCGGCGGTCGTCGGGGTCAAAGTCGGGAAAGACGCCGTCGTTGGAGACGATGGCGTCGGTGAGAGTGTCCATGGTCTTTTCCATCTGGTCCCAGCTGAAGAGGACCAGCAGCAGAAAGATGACGGAGAAGACCGCCAGCGTGGACACCGCGCTGATGAGGATGAACTTCTTCTGCAAACCGGCGATCATGACCTGACCTCCAGCGTATACCCCGCGTTGCGGATGAACCGGATGTCCAGCGGCGCCCCCAGGGCATTGATCTTCTTCCGCAGGTTGGAGACGTGGACCCACACCACACTGGTGTCCACCGTGGTGTCCCACCCCCAGAGGTGGGTGATGAACCGCTCCGTGGAGATGATGCTGCCCGGTGCCTGCATCAGCATCTCCAGGATCTGAAACTCCCTGCCGCTGAGGGCCTGGAGCCGGTCCCGGAAGGCCAGCTGATAGGTGGACCGGTTCAGGGTCACCTCCCCCAAAGTCAACAGGTCGGGGAGGAAGGTGTCCTTCCGGCGCAGCATGGCCCGCACCCGGGCCAGCAGCTCCGCCGTGGCGAAGGGCTTTGGCAGATAGTCGTCCGCCCCGGCATCCAGGCCCTCCACCCGCTGGGACACCTCCGTCCGGGCGGTGAGGAAGAGGGCCGGGGTGGTGATCCCGTTCTGCCGCAGGGTGTGGAGCACCTGGAGCCCGTCCATCCCCGGCATCATGATGTCCAGCACCAGGCCGTCGTACTCCATGGACTGGGCGTAGGTCAGGGCGTCCCCGCCGTTGGACACACCGTCCACACTGAATTTGTTTTGCTCGAAAATATGGATCAGGGTCTTGAGCAGCTTGGGGTCGTCCTCCGCCACCAGCAGTCTCATGTGCCTCACCTCCGGGTTCCGCTCCACCATACCACAGGCTCCTAAAGGCAGGCTAAAGCCCGCCGGTCCGCCCACGTTTCCCTCTATATATAACACGTCCCGCCGCCCCATTGCAAATTATCTTTCCCCGTCCGCCTTTAGGGCTGCTTTAGTCCCCCCTGCTATTCTCTTCCCAGCCGCGGTATGTTCCACACCCGGCATCATCCAAAATATCTCAAAATTCGTCAGGATATGGATTGACAACCAGCACCGCAGGTCCAATAATGTATCCAGCGTTCCGTCCGCCCCGCGGACCGGCCGCCCCTTAAGGAGGAACACCCCTTTGAATGAACTTTGGTGGGAGATCCTGATCTGTTTTCTGGCCGGCGCCGGTGCCGGTCTGGGCACCGGCTTTGCCGGCATGAGCGCCGCCACCGTCATCAGCCCCATGCTGGTCACCTTTCTGGACCTGCCGGCCTATGACGCCATCGGCATCGCCCTGGCCAGCGACGTACTCGCCAGCGCGGCCAGCGCCCGGACCTACGCCAAAAGCGGCGCCATCGACATCAGAAACGGCATCGTCATGATGTGCGGCGTGTTGAGCATGACCATGGTGGGCAGCTGGCTGTCCACCATGGTCCCCAACAGCACCCTGGGCGGCTTCTCGGTGGTCATGACCCTGGTGCTGGGCCTGCGATTCCTCTTCCTGCCCATCACCTCCCCCAGGCACGGCATGGGGGAGTGCAGTCGGGCCGTCCAGTTTGTCAAGGGCGCCGTGGGCGGGGCCTGCATCGGCCTCATCTGCGGCTTCTTCGGCGCCGGCGGCGGCATGATGATGCTCATGGTGCTCACCCTGTTCCTGGGCTATGAGCTCAAGACCGCCGTGGGCACCAGCGTGTTCGTCATGACCTTTTCCGCCCTCACCGGAGCGGTGAGCCACTTTGCCCTGAGCGCTCCTCCCCGGCCGGACCTGCTGGTCCTATGCGTGGTCTTCACCCTCATCTGGGCACAGATCGCCGCCAAAATCGCCACACGGTCCACACCCCTGCTCCTCAATCGCCTGACCGGCATGATCCTCACCGTTCTCGGCATCATTCTGATCGTCATTTCTCTCCACTAGCTCAAATTCAACGGAGAAAGGGAGCTGTGCCCATGACAACCAAACGAGCGAAAAAGATCGGTTTGATCTTGGTCCTCATTGTGGTGATCCTCGTCATCGCCGTGCCCCTCATCGTGATGGCGGTCTCCAAGGCCTTCACCGCCCAGGAGCACGTGGTGCGCACCGACTGGTCCTTCGAGACCGGTGACATCATCGCCGAGAGCGCCGAGTGGCAGGTGGACTTCACCGAGGCCCCCCTGGGGGATGGCCTCCGGGCGGTCCAGCTGGTCCCCCAGGACATCGGCGAGGAGGACTTCACCTTCTACGACCTCTCGGTACAGGAGCGGCTGGACGGTGCCCTTCAAAGCCTGAAGACCATGACCGGCAGTCCCTGGACGGCCAGCATGCCCCTGGCGGTGCTCAACCCCTTCGGCACCGGCAGCAACGGGCTCTACCTCTACTTTTAGACGGAGCAGGCCACCCAGGTCTCCTACACCATACACGTGGACGCCGGGGACATCCCCGACTTTACCGCCACCGCCACTGACAGCTCCGGCCAGGCGTATACAAAGGTCCATGAGTTCCAGCTCATCGGGCTGGTCCCCGGCGAGACCAATTACGTGACCATGACCATCACCGGCAGATTGGGCAACACCCGGCAGCTGGTTCGCTTCACTGTGGACATGCCCGACACCAGCTCCGGCTACGACACCCGGCTGGAGGTGACCGAGGGGACCTCCGACCAGGCCCAGGCCGAGGGCCTCTTTGCCATGATGCGGGTCAACGGCTACCTGGGCTACGGCTTCTTCTACGACGACGCCGGTATCCTCCGCTACGAGATGGTGCTGGAGGGCTTCGGCCTGGACCGCATCCTCTTCGACGGGAACGAGATCATTACCTGTGTCTCCTCCTCCAAGCTGGCCCGGATCGACGGGCTGGGCCGGGTCACCCAGGTCTATGACCTCTCAGGCTACGATCTCCACCACGATATCGGCTTCGGCGCCGATGGCGAAGTGCTGGCTTTGGCCGAGGCGACCGGAGCCCAGCGGGTGGAGGACCGCCTCCTCTCCATAGACCCGGACACCGGGACCGTCACCGAGCTGGTGGACTTCAGTGTCCTCATGGAACCCTATTTTGAGATGACCCGGCCGGTGGAGCCCGCGGACAACTTCTTCTGGCAGGCGGGCGAGTGGGACTGGATCCACCTCAACAGCCTCCAGTACATGGATGACGACAGTCTCATTCTCTCCTCCCGGGAGACCTCCACCATCATCAAGGTGGCAGACCTCCACGGTGATCCCACCGTGGATTGGCTGGCCGGAGACGCCCGCTTCTGGGCCGATACGCCCTATGCCGAGCTCTGTCTCACCCAGGAGGGGGACTTCGTACCTCAGTACGGTCAGCACTGCGTGGAATACCTGTCCGACGGCGATGCCGATGGCGTCTACTATCTAGCCCTTTACAACAACAACTACTGGTCTTTGAACACTCGGGACTTCACCATGGAGGTGGCCGACAGTGTGGGCACCGATCTCTACGGCACCGGGGACGAGACCAGTCAGTGCTACGTCTACCGCATCGACGAAAACACCCGTACCTTTTCTCTGGCAGGCAGTTTCGACGTGCCCTATTCCAGCATCGTCTCCAACGCCTCCCAATGTGGGGAGAGCGGCAACTGGGTGGTCAACAGCGGTGTCGCCATGGTCTTTGGCGAGTATGATGCTGACGGTGTCCTCATCCGAGAATATCAGTATGAATGCACCATGCAGAATTACCGGACCTTCAAATACAACATGAACATCTGGTTCCAATAGCCGAGTCTGATGTCATTTTCTGCGGAGCGGGCACACCATTGCCCGCTCCGTTTTGTGTCTCCATATGTGGTTTCTCCGGTGAAAATAGCCCCGATTAAATTGACTTTTTGATGTAGATACCATATACTAATGTCTTACTAAAACCCCGTGTCTGCGGACAGGACCGCACCTTTGGGGAAAGGAGGACAAGCTGTGCGCATCGCCATCGTGGAAGACGAGGCCGAACAGCGGGAGCAGCTGCGCTCCTATATCCAGCAGTACGCTGCGGAGATCGATCAGACCTTTGAGGTCATCACCTTCTCCAATGGCGTGGACCTTCTAAAGGACTACACACCTCAGTATGACATCATCCTGCTGGACATCGAAATGCCCGGTCTCAACGGCATGGAGGCCGCCGAGTGTCTGCGGAGCATGGACAGCGATGTGGTACTCATGTTCGTGACCAACATGGCCCAGTACGCCATCAACGGCTACGCCGTGGGCGCCCTGGACTTCGTCCTCAAGCCGGTAAACTACTACACCTTCACCGTCCGGTTCGCCCGGGCCATCCAGCGGGCCAGGCAGAGGAAAAACGGGCAGATCCTCCTCACCCTGCCCGACTGCGTCCGGCGGCTGGACACCCAGCAGATCTACTATGTGGAGGTCCAGAACCGGATGCTCCACTACCATACAGAGCTGGGCGAATTTGTCCTCCGCGGCACCATGCAGAGCGCCGAGAAGGAGCTTTCCCGCTACCATTTCGTCCGCTGCAACCACTGGTATCTGGTCAACCTGAGCCATGTAGCTGAGGTGCGGCGGGATATGGTGGTGGTGGCCGGCACCGAATTGGAGATCAGCCGGCGCAACCGCACCGCCTTCCTCACCGCCCTGACGGAGTATGTGGGGGGAAACGGCTGATGGATGAGCGCTTTCCTGTTTTGTTTCTTCTGACTCTGGCAAGTCTTTGGGTGTCCGCCCTTCTCTTTCTCCTGCCTCTGCGGAAAAAGGAGCCCTTCCGTCTCCGCCTGCTCTTCTGCCTGTGCATAGAAAGTCTGGTCTATCTGGTCTTGTCCCTGGTGTTCGCCCATCTGGACCTGATCATATGGGCGGGGCCTCTCCTGCGCTTCGCCGCTGTCACCCTGCTTTTCTGGCAGTGCGGCGACCTCACCGCAAAGGCCGTTCTTTACTGCGCCGTCTGGACGGTCATGATCCACGATCTGTCCATCGAGCTCAGCACCGCCCTCTACCAGCTTCTGCCCCAAAACATGCCTGTGAGCTGGCTGCCCCCCGTGCTCCTCTGGGCCGCCATTCTGGCCACCGTCGGTCTCACCATCGCCCGCTGGATGCCCGACAACAGGAGCTACCACACCGGCCCCCGTCAGCTCACCAGCGCCTTTCTGCTTCTGCTCCTCTTTCTGGGTATGGGATGGCTCTACGCCGGTTCCGGTCTGAGCCGGGACCCCCGGGTGGGTCTGGTGGTCATGCTCCTCATCAAATGCCACTGCGTCACAATCCTCTACCTCCAGCATTCCCTCTTCCAGAAGAGCGCCATCCGCCAGGAGCTGTCCATGCTCAATCACCTGTGGGTCCAGCAGAAGGACCAGTACGCCCTGTCCAAGGAGAACATCTCCCTCATCAATCAGAAGTGCCACGACCTCAAGCACCAGATTCAGGCCATGCGCGTCATGTTCTCCGACGAAAAGCGGGAGGACTATTTTCACGAGATGGAGCAGTCGGTGCGTATCTACGAGGTGCTGGCCAAGACCGGCAACGAGGTCCTTGATACGGTGCTCACCGAAAAAAGTCTCTACTGTGAGGCCAACGGTATCCAGGCCAACTGTGTGGCCGACGGGAGCCTGCTCTCCTTCATGGACCCGGTGGACCTCTACACCATCTTCGGCAACGCCCTGGACAACGCCATCGAGAGCGTCAAGGACAACGCCGACCGGGAAAAGCGGATCATCGATGTTCTGGTGTACGCCGAAAAGCAGATGCTGGTCATCCAGATCATCAATCCCGTGGCCCGTCCCCTCCAGTTTGACGAGGAGGGCCTCCCCATGAGCACCAAGGTCAACGACGGATACCACGGCTTCGGCCTGAAGAGCATCCGGCACACCGTCAAGCGCTATGGCGGTTTTCTCACCGTCAAGGTGGAAAACGGCTGCTTTTACCTCCAGATCCTGCTGCCCATACAGCGTTAACACCACATTTCGGCGGGTGCGCTTCGGCGCACCCGCTTTTTGTATCTCATGCTCGGCCCCCTCTGTTTTTGTGAAAAGTCCACAAAAACAGAGGGGGTATTTCTGGATGCCATGAGACCACTTACGACGCCTTTTGCGCCACTTATGAAAAGCATATTGAGATTCCAGAAAAGACTTTGTAAAATTCGTAAGCAATGAAAAATCAATCCCGTCCCCCCTTTTCCCAACGGGGACAAGAAAGAGGAGCGTGTCAATGCGAGAGAGCATCTGCTTGAATCGGGAATGGTCTTTTCTCGGCCCTACCGGCGCTGTGGAGACGGTGGACGTGCCTCACACCTGGAACAACGTGGACGGTCAGGACGGCGGCAACGATTACTGGCGCGGGACCTGTACCTACCAAAAGCGCTTTCCCCTGCCCCCCTTTGACCCCGACACACAGGCGGTCTATCTGGAGTTCCAGGGGGTAAACGCCACCGCCGATGTGACCCTCAACGGCCAGAGTGTCATCCATCACGACGGCGGCTACCTCACCATGACCCTCAGCGTGGATGAGCTGGATATCTCCGATATCGCCGTGGGACAGACCGCCTCCGTCACCGCCGATGCCGTAGAGGGCCAGACCTACACCGGTGTGGTCACCAAGGTCAGTGTGGCCGGCACCTCAACCGGCAGCGCCACCACTTACCCAGTTACCATCCGTATCGACGAGACCGACGGGCTCCTCCCCGGCATGAGCGTGGACGCCACCATCGAACTGGACAGCGCCGAAAACGTGCTGGCCATCCCCACCGCCGCCCTCAACCGGGGCAACACCGTCCTGGTCACCGCCGACTCCCCCAGCGCCGTCAACGCAGTGACCCAGGCCCCCGAGGACATGGACAGCTCCGCAGCTCCGGAGGGCGGCGGGGCGGCCCCGACTGAAGTGCCCGAGGAGAATGGCGCCGCTGGCCAGCAGCAGTATGTCTCCGTCCCCGTCACCGTGGGCATCAGTGACGACAACTACATCGAGATCACCTCCGGCCTTCAGGAGGGTGATGTGGTGGCCTACATCCCCACCACCTCCTCCAGCGGCGGCATGGGCATGATGATGGGCGGCATGCCCGGCGGTATGGGCGGCGGTATGCCCGGCGGCGGAGGCGGCATGCCCGGCGGCGGCGGTGCCCCCGGCGGCATGTAAGGAGGTCCCCATGAGAGCACTCATCGAATTTCAGCAGGTGTGCAAGTACTACTACATGGGCGACACCACGGTGGTGGCCGCCGACCATATCTCCTTCCAGGTCTACAAAGGGGAGTTTGTGGCCATCGTGGGCCAATCCGGCTCCGGCAAGTCCACCTGCATGAACATCATCGGTTGTCTGGACGTCCCCTCTGACGGCACCTACCTGCTGGACGGCCGGGACGTGGGCCAGATGAACAAAAACGAGCTGGCCGAGATCCGCAACGAGCTGCTGGGCTTCATTTTTCAACAGTACAACCTGCTGCCCAAGCTCAACCTCCTGGAGAACGTGGAGGTCCCCTTGATGTACGCCGGCGTCCCCAAAAAGGAGCGCCGGGAGCGGGCCATGGTGGCCCTGGAGATGGTGGGCCTGGCCGACAAGATGAAGCACAGGCCCAACGAGCTCTCCGGCGGCCAGCAACAGCGGGTGTCCATCGCCCGGGCCCTGGTGGGGGAGCCGTCGGTGATCCTGGCCGACGAGCCCACCGGCGCCCTGGACTCCCGCACCGGCCGGGAGGTGCTGGGCATCCTCCAAGAGCTCCACGCCGCCGGACACACCGTGGTCCTCATCACCCATGACAACTCTATCGCCGTCCAGGCCCAGCGCATCATCCGCCTGGAGGACGGTCACGTCATCTACGACGGTCCATCTGACGCGCCGGAGGCCGTGGTCACCCCCAACGCCGTGGGGCGGTTCGGAGGTGTCCCCTCATGAGCATCCTGGAATCCCTGGAGCTGGCCCTCAAGAACATCGTCTCCAGCAAGACCCGCACCCTTCTCACCATGCTGGGCATCATCATCGGCGTGGCCGCCGTCATCGTCATCGTGGGCCTGGGCAACGGCCTGGAGCAGTACGTCACCGACAGCTTTTCCGACATGGGCACCAACACCCTCACCGTCTCCGTCATGTCCCGTGGCTCCACCCGGACTCTCAGTGTAGACGAGATGTATGAGATTGTGGACGAGAACAGTCAGTACCTGGACCTGTGCTCCCCCACCGTCACCATGCCCGGCTATGTGAAGATCGGCTCCGACACCGTCTCCTCCACCTCCGTCCAGGGGGTCAGCGAGGACTACTTCTCCATCTCCGGCGACACGGTGGCCTCCGGCCGGGGCCTCCAGTACAGCGACATGGCCACCCGAAACAAGGTCTGCGTCATCGGCGCCTATCTGAACCTGGCCTACTACGGCGGCAACGCCGTGGGCCAGACCCTGCGGGTGGGCGGACAGAGTCTCACCATTGTGGGGGTTCTGGCCCAGTCCGGCGAGGCCCTGGAGGAGGGGGGCAGCGACGACTGCCTCTACCTCCCCTACACCACCGCCTCCCGCCTTGCCGGGGACGTGAGCAGCTATGTCCTCACCATGCGGGACGAGGACCACATCGACGAGAGCGTGGCCGTGCTGGAGTCCGCCCTCTATCAGGTCTTTGCCAGCGACGACTATTACACTGTCACCAGCATGGCCGAGATGCTGGAGACCATGACCAGCATGATCAACATCCTGGTGGGCGTCCTGGCCGGCATCGCCGCCATCTCCCTGGTGGTGGGCGGCATCGGCATCATGAACATCATGCTGGTCTCCGTCACCGAGCGCACCCGGGAGATCGGCATCCGCAAGTCCCTGGGCGCCAAGGAGCGTTACATTATGCAGCAGTTCGTCATCGAGGCCGCCTGCACCAGCGCCCTGGGCGGCATCGTCGGCATCCTCCTGGGGGACGGTCTCTCCATGGCGGCCTCCACGGTGGTCACCCGGCTCATGGAGGAGACCCTCACCGTGGCTCCCACCCTCTCCGCCGTGGCCCTGGCCTTCGGCATCTCGGTGGGCATCGGCATTCTCTTCGGCTACCTGCCCGCCAAAAAGGCCGCCCGCCTCAACCCCATCGACGCCCTGCACTACGACTGAGCTCTCACACACGCAAAGTATTGATATAAGGAGTATTTGGGATGAAAAAAAGACTTCTCTCCCTTCTGGCCGCCCTGGCGCTGGTTCTTTCCCTGGCCGCGCCGGTTGCCCTGGCGGCGGACGAGGACACTATGCTGGAGACCGTCCAGGTGCTGGGCATCCTCTCCGGCGACGAGAACGGAAACCTGAACCTCTCCGCCCCCGTGACCCGGGCGGAGTTCGTCAAGATGATGACTGCCGCCTCCACCTATAAGGACTCTGTGGGCAGCAGCACCGCCTCCCTCTTCACCGATGTGAAGAGCGGCCACTGGGCCAGCGGCTACATCAAGCTGGCCGTGGAGCAGGGCTGGGTCACCGGCTACGTGGACGGCTCCTTCCGCCCCGACAACACCATCACCCTGGAGGAGGCCTGCACCGCCCTACTGCGGCTGCTGGGCTATGACTCCGGCTCTCTGGCCGGCTCCTTCCCCGACGCCCAGCTCTCCAAATCCAAGTCCATCGGCCTGCTGGACGACCTGAGCGCCGCCCAGGGCCAGACCCTCACCCGGCAGGACTGCGTCACTCTCTTCTATAACCTCCTCACCTGCCAGAACAGCGCCGGCACCGTCTACGGCACCACCCTGGGCTACACCGTCACCAACGGCGAGGTGGACTACGCCACCCTGGTCACCAACGACACCAAGGGGCCCTATATCAGCTCCGGCGGCACGGTGGACCTGCCCTTTGGCACGGACAACGTCACCGTGTTCCGCAACGGCAGCCGGTCCGACCTCTCCGCCGTCAGCCAGTACGACGTCTACTACTACAATGAAAACCTGCGCACCGTGTGGGTGTACAGCGACCGGGTCACCGGCACCCTCACCGCCGTGTCGCCCAGCAGCGCCGCCCCCACCTCGGTCACCGTGGCCGGCGGCACCTACACCCTGGGCACTTCCACATCCATCTACCAGTTCTCTAACCAGGGCAGCTTCACCACCGGCGACACCGTCACCCTCCTGCTTGGCATGAACGGCGAGGTGGTCTCCGCCGTTACCGCCGCGGAGAGCGACAGCGTATACTACGGGGTGGTGCTCTCCAGCACCAAGGCGGCGTCCACCTCCACCACCTCCGACAGCGGCGCCAGCGTCCAGGCCACCACGGAGGTGGCCTGCTCCGACGGCGTGGCCCGGACCTTCTACCACAGCGGCGCGGCCTATGCCGCCGGGCGGCTGGTGTCGGTGACAGTGAACGGCGATGGCACCACCATCAAGAGCCTCTCTACCTCCAGCACCCTTACCGGCACCTTCAGTGGCGACGGCACCAGCGTAGCCGGATATGACCTGGCTGACAGCGTGGAGATTCTGGACACCGACAGCAACGGCGGCTATGTCCGGATCTATCCTGACCGTCTCGCCGGCGTCCAGCTCAAGTCCGGGGATGTGCGCTACTACTCCCTGGATGCAAACGGTGACATTGACCGGATGATCCTGGACGAGGTCACCGGAGATACCCTGACCTACGTCTACATCACCAGTGCCGGCAGCACGGTGGATGAGATGAATGTCAGCGGCACCTACACCTACTTGCAGGACGGGGTCTCCACCACCATCAGCGGTTCCACCGCCTACAACATCTCCATGGGCGGCGCTCTCATCCAGTATGACGGCAGCCAGATCAAGAGCTTTCGGCAGCTCTCCTCGGTGCGCCTCACCGAGCTCCATGACCTCTACGCCATGGCCGACAACCAGAAGTATCTGCTGGACGGGAACGTCCAGGTCCTGCTGAAGGACAACGGCTCCACCGGCACCGAGTACTACCTCACCACCCTTTCCGAGATCAACGGCAAGGACTACACACTGACCGGCTGGTACGACGATCTGGGCTGCTCCGCCGGGGGCCGCATCCGCATTATCGTGGCCAACGCCAATTGACCCTCTTCCGCGCCGAAGGACCGGGGGGCGCCGCCCCGGGGGGCGGGCGCTCCCTTTCGCAGAAAAGGTTCGACTTTCCGCCAAAAATGTGGTAGACTGTCACCCGGATCATGAGAATTTTTAGGAGGAGTGCTCCCCATGCGTATGCGGAAGAAACCCAACCTCATCCCCCGGATGGAGCGTTGTGCGGACTATCAGATCAAAGACCCCCAGAACTGGCAGGGACACTGGCGGGAGCTGCTGGCCCCGGATTGCCAGCTGCGGCTGGAGCTGGGCTGCGGCAAGGGCCGCTTCACCTGTGAGACCGCCGCCGCCGAGCCGGAGGTCCTTTTTATTGCCATCGAGCGGGTCCCCGACGCCATGGTCATCGCCATGGAGCGGGCCAAGGCCATGGGGCTCAAAAACGTCCGCTTCATCGACGCCGACGTGGCCGATCTCCGGTCCTACTTCGCCCCCGACGAGGTGGAACGCATCTACATCAACTTCTGCGACCCCTGGCCCACCAACCGCCACGCTAAGCGCCGTCTCACCCATCCGGATTTTCTGGAGCGCTACCGCGGCGTCCTGCGGGACGGCGGGGAGATCCACTTCAAGACCGACAACCGTGGTCTCTTTGAATGGTCCCTCTTCCAGTTCCCCAAGGCGGGCTATGAGCTGCGGGAGGTCACCCGTGACCTCCACGCCAACGGCATCTGCGGCATTATGACCGACTACGAGGAGAAGTTCCACAACCTGGGCACCCCCATCAACCGCTGCGTGGGGGTCAAGCTCCACCGTGAGGAACCCCCCGCTGTGGAGAGCGCACCGGAGGAGGAGGCTGCTCCTCAGGAAAATTGATACAGAACCTCTCTTGACGCCGGGCATAAAATATGGTAGAGTTAAACAACTCTTTGCACTGCATTACATCCCGTGAGGGATGCGAGATCAACAGTACAAACTGAGCAGGCGATGCCCGAATGGGCATGGGGCCGGGCCGCCATTGCGGCAGCAGATGGTTTGACGCATCTGTGGGACAGTTGTATGTTCCACAGGTGTGTTTTTTTATACCCATCCCGGAACGAGCCATCTCGGTGGAGTGCTTACAAGAGGTCAACACATCCATTCCATGGTGTCAACAGGGGGTATTCTTATGACCGCAAAAAAACAGCCGCAGCGTTCATCCGCTGCCCAGCAGACGGGACTCAACGAAGAAGCCGTCATTCGTAAGCTTTCCTTTGTCAGCATTGCCGGAAATACTATTTTGTCCGGCTTCAAGTTCTTCGCAGGCATCACAGGCAATTCCAGCGCTATGATTTCAGACGCCATTCATTCCTTCTCCGACGTACTCACCACCCTCATCGCCTGGATCGGAGTCAAGATCTCCAAAAAGGCGTCGGACTCCGCCCACCCCTACGGCCACGAGCGCCTGGAGTGCATCGCCTCCCTGCTGCTGGGCGCCGTTCTGATGATCACCGGTCTGGGCATCGGCAAAGTGGGCCTGGAGACCATTCTCTCCGGCCGCTATGAGACCATCGCCATCCCCAGTGCTATCGCCCTGGTGGCTGCGGTGATCTCCATCGTGGGCAAGGAGGCCATGTACTGGTATACCCGCTACTACGCCAAGCTTATCAACTCCAGCGCCTTCCTGGCCGACGCCTGGCACCACCGCTCCGACGCCCTGTCCTCCATCGGCTCCCTCATCGGCATCGCCGGCGCTATGCTGGGCTTCCCGGTGCTGGACTCGGTGGCCAGCGTGGTCATCTGCCTCTTTATCCTCAAGGTCTCCTACGACATTCTGAAGGACGCTGTCGCCAAGCTGCTGGACACCTCCTGCGGTGCCGACTACGAGCAGACCCTGCGGGATTACGTGGCCGACGAAAAGGGCGTGGTCTGCGTGGACCTGCTCCGCTCCAGAATGTTCGGCAACAAGGTCTATGTCGACCTGGAGATCCAGGTGGATGGGGACAAATCCCTGCGTGAGGCCCATGAAATCGCGGAACAGGTCCATACCGACGTGGAGCACAACTTCCCGGATGTCAAGCACATCATGATCCATGTCAACCCGGCGTGTGTCCCCGTGGAATGAGAGGATGTGACTGCAGTGGACATTGATTATCAGGACCTTATCCTCCTCAACAACCAACTGCGGGAGGAAGGTATCCGCTACCATGTGACCTACAAAGACCACACCACCGCCTGCCTGGAACCCCCGGGAGCGTGCTGCTGCACCCCGGAGCAAAAAGAGGGTGCCCTCCGCGTCATCTGTGACTACTATCGGCGCAAGGGGATTCGAGTCACCTTCTCTGGAGATGACCTTTACTTTATACTGTCTTAGACACTTTGAGGATGGCGGCATAACATGCCGCCATCCTCTCTTTTTCACCTATCTAGAGTGGATTTCACCCCTGTGGTATGGTAAAATATCATAGAAATCACTGAAAAGCCCGCCCAGGCTTGGGAAGGAATCTCCATGATCAAAATACTGTTTGTATGTCACGGCAATATCTGTATAAATCTCTAAAAACTCCAGTAATATCAAGGTTTTTCCGACTTGAAGGTGGTGCTGCTACACCACTACTACACCAGTGAGTCTCGATGTGACAAAAATCATGAAATCGAGGTCAAGTTTATGGAAAACAAAACGAATATCAATGGTATGAATTATGTGCTGGCAGGAGATTACTATATTCCGAATCTGAAACTCTCCAACGAAGAACGAACCATTGGAAAATACGGTCGGATGCACCGTGATTATCTCAAAGAGAATCACCCTATGCGGTTTAACCATCTCATTCTGGAAGGTCAGCTTTGGACTTATCTCGCCGATCTGAATGAGCAGGCGCAGAACAGATTGCAGCTGATTATCAGGCAGATGCAGGAAGCCGAGTCTGTAACTGAGGAATTAAAAGCATCCGATCAGTTGGCATGGGTACGAGCTATGAACAGCATCCATAACCGGGCAGAGGAAATCATCCTCCGGGAATTGATTTACGGGGAGGTTGTGGTATGAGCTTGCTGGAAGAATTTTGGTATGGCAATATTGAGCCGATGGAATACGATACTTCTTCCAGTAAGGAGTACAAGAAGCTACTGGAGCCGATCTGTAGGAACGAAGAAAAGCTCAAAGCCACCATGACTGACGAGCAGAAAGAGTTATTCTCCAAATACACAGACTGTGTGCGAGAATATCAGACCATAACAGATTGCCTGCTGTTTCAAAACAGCTTTAAGCTGGGTGCAAGGATGATGGTGGAAGTCATGAGAGATAATTAGAATATAGCAGAAAGCTGGGTGCTGCTTCGTAAAGAGACAGTACCCAGTTTTTTATTAACCAGATGTAATCACATCATTATGTGTTATCAAGCGAAAGCTAATTATAAGAAAAATTCGCACACAGAAAATATAAAAATGTGCGTAAAAATATTGATTATTTGAAGTTAAATGCTATAATAAAATACATACACAGAAGCGGATTGAGTGTGCGTGGTTTTTAAGAATGAGAGTTGGTGAATACGTGGATATTAAAACAGTTACAAAACAAGTCCTTATTGAAAAGGGCGGTGTTGCAAAATCAGCGGATTTCGTTGCGGCAGGAATGCGTGCTGTCGATGTTGTCAATCTGTGCAATGCGGGATACCTTGACCGCATCCGGCATGGTTATTATCAGCTTGCAGAGGCAGATACATCTTCTGAAGAACAGCTCCTTGCAACGCTGATTCCGAAGGGAATTGTCTGCGTAGAATCTGCGCTATTTCATTACGGATATAGTGACTTTGCTCCTCGTAAATGGTCTATTGCTGTACCGAGATCCATGTCCCGAACAAAGCTGGATGTAGATGCACTGGCTCTGCAACCTTATTTTGTTCAACCCGAGATATATGAGCTTGGAAAAGTAACTGATGACTTTGAGGGGGTCATTCTTCCTGTATATGATCGAGAGCGGACAATTTGCGATTGTTTCAAATACCGTGCAAGACTGGACAACGAAATCTTTAACAAGGCACTGAATGCCTATGCGAATGACACACAGAAGAATCTACAAAACCTTTCCATATATGCAAAGAAACTGCGAGTGTATAAAAAAGTTACCGAATTAATGGAGGTGCTGCTGAATGGCTGATATTGCTGCGTCCGTGCTTGCACGGTTAAAAAACAAAAGTAAGGAAAGCGGAAGAAGCTATCAGCTTTGCCTTCAACTATTTTGCCAGGAAGAATTTCTGCGTCGGTTGGAAAAATCTAAGTATGCCGAAAACCTCGTTCTGAAAGGCGGGCTGTTCATTTACTCTGTTACCGACTTTGATAGCCGAGTAACTGTGGATGTGGACTTCTTGCTCAGAAAGATTCCCAATACCCCGGAGCAACTGAAGAAAGTGCTGGAAGAAATCATTGCAACACCTACCGGTAATGATTTTGTGACGTTTGAAATTACGAACATTGCACCTATCGCAGTTGCAAGGAAATACGCAGGTATTGGCGCTTCTCTGGTAGTGAGAATCAAGAACACAAAAACGCCGTTCAGTATTGATTTTGGCGTAGGAGATGTCATTGTACCGAATCAGGAAAAGCGCAGAATCCCTACCCAGTTGGATGATTTTGCAGCACCTACGGTTAATACATACTCTCTGGAAACGACTATCGCTGAAAAAATCGATGCAATTCTTAGCCTGATGGAATTCTCCAGCCGCATGAAGGACTATTACGACATCTACTATCTTGCAAATAAATTTGACTTTGAGGGTTCTGTCTTGACCGAGGCCTTGAGAAAAACTTTTGAAAATCGTGGTCACACTTTTACTGTCGAGCAATTTGAGCAGGTTATGACTTTCGATGACGATGATGCCATGCAGAAAAAATGGAAAGCATTTTGCCGCAAGATTGATACAAAAACGGATGATTACAGTACCGTACTGCGGACAATCAAAGGTTTCTTGACCAAACCAATCGCAGCGGCAATTGACAAGAATACTTTTAATGAACATTGGACTGTAGCACGAAATACTTGGAGCCAGATTGATGGTTGAAATGACGGAAAATTAAAAATAGAGTTAAATTACTTTATTTTAGACGTCTCATTAACAGAGCATACCTGAGTGTATCAGATTGAAAAGTGGTTGCATGGAGAGGATAACTGCCAATAGGATGCGCAGCAAAAGTACGGCGATGTTATGGAAAGCACATGCCAGAGTAAAATCCAAAAAGTATATAAAAAGTGATAAATGGTCCAATAGACCGAGGAGGAAGAATATGGGAACAATAATTCAATCTATTCCAGAAGCAAGGTTGTTGTTGTCTTCTCTGCGTTCTGTTGGATATAACGAGGAAACTGCAATTGCGGATATTATAGATAACTGCATTTCAGCCCAGGCCCATGAAATTAAAATTCGATTTGACTGGGAAAAGAAACGAATCGTGATTTCTGATGATGGCTTCGGTATGAGTGAAAAGGAACTGGTTGAGAATATGCGTATCGGTTCTTCTGATCCCAGCAGAATCCGAGATGAAGATGATTTGGGACGGTTTGGCATGGGCCTGAAAACAGCAGCATTTTCTCTGGGGAAAAAGCTAACAGTTGTAACAAAGTCGGATCTTGCCGTAAGCAATGCATCTTGGGATCTGGATCAGATTCCGGAGATTGGCTGGAACTTGATTATTCGAGACGAGAGCGAGATTTCTGAATTTTCATCTCAGATGGGTGATCAGGGTACGATTGTTATTATTGAAAACCTTGATCGAGTGATTGATATCGACGACGAAAAAAAAGCCCAGAATAAATTTTATAGGGTTGCAAGCAAAACGGAAAAACATTTGGCACTTACATTCCATCGATTTATTGAAGAAGATAATCTCATTCTGGAACTAAATGGCACTCCAATTAAAGCGTGGAATCCATTTATTTTAGAAAATAGTGCAACTCAGGAACTGCCGGAAGAATCAATTTTCTCAGATGATGGCTGTGCAGAGGTGACTATTCAGCCTTACGTTCTGCCACATAAAACGAAATTTGCAACCGATGATGATTATCAGGCTGCAGGCGGTCCCAAAGGATGGAATTATCACCAGGGTATTTATGTTTACAGAAACAGACGCCTGATTATCTTTGGAACATGGTTTGACTACATAAAGAAAGAACCCGCATACAATTTGGCCCGCATTAAGATTGATATTACATCAGCCAGTGATGAGGACTGGAAAATTGATATTAAGAAGTCAACAGCTTCTCTGCCCAGTTATGTCAGGGAATCAGTTGAAAGAGAGATTGATCTTTGTACTGAAACTTCAGCTCGTGTATACAATTCACGTGGCAGTTACTCGAAATCTAATGTCAGTACTCCCAACCTGGATTATGTATGGGAGCAGCGAAAAAAGAATGGTCGATATTCGTTTCATATTAACAGAAAACATTCTCTGCTGAATAATATCAAGAAGCAGTTGAACGACCAGGGTAAATCAACTTTATCAGCATATCTTGCTCTGGTTGAGAATTTCGCACCGTTTATGCAGTCCGGGGTAACAGATTCTCTGCAGAAAGGAAAAGTTGGTGGAGAGCCGGATAAGACTTCTTTGGAATATCAGGTACAAATCAAAGAATTGAAAGATATGATTATGGTCTTCTTGTCGCAGGGATTTACCAAAGAAGAAACGCAGTCTACGCTGTTGGACATGGCTAATTATAGACATCTCCGAGAGGAGATTATCAGACTGGTGGAGGAAGCACGATGATTAATACGCCGAAAGAATTGAGTGATATTGAAGTCGGTTTGTATAAGAGCGGATATGGGTTTTGCGAGAAGCTTGTAAAAGAAGAACATATAACTATTGCGGCAGCAGTCGAGAAAACAGCAGCAAAATTTGGTGGTTTAAATATGATTTCTGATATGGAATGTTTTAAAAAATTCCTGTTCAGTGAAGTGACCGCTTACACAGAGCCTTCTATTGGCGTGTGTGACCCAAATCTGGAAGATAAGACTTGGTGGGATGAGCTTAAACAAGATCCGAAATTCAAACCGGAATATTGGAGCCGTTACTATGACTATCTGCTGAGGAAGCCCTCTTGGAGCATTACAGCAATAGAAGATATTAATTCATCTACGGATGAGATTATGAATGCTTTGACCAATCCTCGTAAGGGTGTAGCTGGTGAACGAATGGGCATGGTGTTCGGATATGTTCAATCTGGTAAAACAGCACATTACATCGGGATGATCAATAAGGCCTACGATGCAGGATATCGTATTGTGATTGTGCTGTCTGGCATCCATAACAGCCTTCGCAGCCAGACTCAGTCCCGTATCGATGAAGAAGTTCTGGGATACGAAACAAGTCTGGAAAGTATCGGAGATATGACCCGAGAGCGCAATGTGATCGGTGTTGGAGTAGGTCCTCACAACCAGGTCGAAACTGTTGTCCAGTCGATTACGACACGAGACGAAAAAGGTGATGTCAATAAAAAGACGGAAGGCGTATCTATGATGCCGCCGTTTATGATTGTTACAAAAAAGAATGCCTCGGTTCTGCGCAAAATCCTGCGATTCTTTCGTAAAAATCATTGTGCAGAAATTATAGGCGGAAAGAAGAAAATCCCAGCAAAATATCCTGCACTCATTATTGATGATGAGGCGGATCAGGCTTCTATCAACACGAAAGAAAGCTATGACGATCAAGGAAATGTTTTGGATGATTATAATCCTACAACTATCAATGGATTGATTCGAGAGCTGCTTGGTGTATTTGAATGCCGTTCCTATATCGGCTATACTGCTACACCTTTTGCGAATATTTTTATTCCTCCCCACATCGACGATGAAAAATACGGAACAGATCTTTTCCCCAGAGATTTTATATACAGGTCTCCAAGAGCAGATCAGTATATTGGCGCAAGGGAATTCTTTGGATTAGGGAGTAACGAAGATATTCCTGCGATGCCGCTTTACCGGAAAATTGTGGACGGGGCAACGTATCTTGGCAGAGGTACAAAATCTACCGATCCAGTCGGAGAACTTCCCAAGGAGCTTAAACTGGCTGTGAAATACTTCCTTTTGTCTACCGCGCTTAGGAACTGCAGAGGACAAAGGAACAAACCAAATACGATGCTAATCCATATTGTCCGCTTCGTTGGCCAGCAAAATAAGGTTAAACAAAAGGTTCTGAAATATTTTAAAGAAGAGATTGAGAACCATATTCGCTATGGTGATCCCATCATTGAAAGTGAGCTTAAGTCGATTTGGGAAGAAGACTATGTTCCTACAACCAGCAAAATGAGGGCGCAGTTCAGCAAATATATGTCTGGGTGTGATAATGTTAGCTGGGACTGCATCTGGTCTGAAGCTAAACGCCTGATCGCTGACAAGGAAATCAGTGTATATAGTGTCAATGGTAAGAGCGATGATGTTCTTCTTTACAAAAACCATGAAGGAAAACCATTCAATGTCATTGTCATTGGCGGCGACAAACTCTCCAGAGGATTGACACTGGAAGGACTGACAGTGAGCTATTTTACCCGTAGCTCTAATACATATGATACCCTTATGCAGATGGGACGATGGTTCGGCTTCCGTCCGGGATACCTGGATGCCTGCAGGTTGTTTACTACGCCCGCTCTCCATGCAAGCTTTTCCCACATTTCTATGGCTACCGAAGATCTTGCTGCGCAATTTGACTTTATGAACAGCGTAGTTCAGACTCCAAAGGACTTTGGCCTGCGGGTAGCATCTCATCCGACGTTGGAAATTACCAGTCGGAATAAGATGAGAACGGGTCAGGAGTTTAAGCGGGATTTCAGCGGCAAGCTGAGTCAAACTCGTGTTTTTGACATTGATAGTGAGCAGTATGACAGAAACTTTGAAGCTGTCGAAGACCTTCTGTATGCGATTAAGGGCTGCCGTATAACAGCGGAGCAATATCAGCAGATACTTGGGAGAAAAGCTCCCGGTGAGCATTTCTTCTATCAAAATGTATCTGCCCATGATATTGCCAACTTTTTTGCAAGTTATGAAACATCTAAAACTGCGACCAGAGCAAACAGCAAATATATGGCAGATTATATCCGTACCATGAATGCGGATGGAATTGGTGGAGTTAAATCGTGGACCGTTTGTCTGATAAATATGGATAATGGAGAAAAATTCGATATTGCTGATTTGCAGGGAGTAGGAGGAGGTATTCTCAGAAGAGAGGGTACAGGTGTAGATTTCTCCGCAACAACCGCCTCTATCCATACTATGACATCTGCAGATCATGAGTATATGGATTATGATAACGATACATATAAGCGGGTTCTGGAGCTGAAAGAAAAATATAAAAATGATTCTTCTAAGACAAAAATTAATGAAATTATTCGCAGAGAAACAAGACCATTCACAAATGGATTTTTGATTCTGTACCCTATTGGGCAAGCAGGAAGGCTGACTGATGAACGTGGGGACCACAAGCCTCCCTTTGGATTTGCTGCGGTATTCCCTGATCGAAAGGGAAAGGGTGACCTCAAATCCTATCGGATGAATGATATTGCATTGGAGAAAGACAGCAATGAGTTTTACGGCTGATATTTACAACGAAATATTGTCCGACATATTTTCAGGGACAGGTCAGACTTCCCCCTTTGCGATGCGGCTGGTGAAGTTTGACAATGGCATTATGATTGCCTTTGCAGTCAACATTGCCACAAGAATGCGCTCAGCGTTTTTATCTGTGACTTCAGAAGCTCCTAAGAGCAGATTTCCGCACTGGAAAGGCGTTGAAATTGAAACAGCTACACTGCCAGCATATGGAATTGATACGCCTTTTGTTGGTCTTTCTCAGCTGCCAAATAGCGCCAGTGACATTTTTGAAATTGTTGTTGAAGACCTGAGAGGCCAGTTGGAAGCAGCAGAAAACACCGAGGAGTCCTTATCTGTCATCATCACAGTTCTAACAAAGTGGAAGGAGTTTTTTGCTGCTGATAAAGAGCTGCTGATGTCTGAAGAGCGTCAGCAGGGACTTTATGGAGAGTTGCTGTTTTTGGGTGAGTGCTTGGATTCACAAGGGGTGGGAGCAGTTTCACATTGGGCTGGCAGTGAAGATGAAACCCATGATTTCTACTTTGGCCCTCATGCAGTTGAAGTGAAGACCACCTCTGCGCAGGCTCCCTATTTTGCCAGTATCAGCAGTGAATACCAGCTGGATAATAGTGATATTCCGGGAAAATTATTCCTGCGTTTCTATGCGCTTCGCATAAGTCACAGCGGGGGTGAAAAACTGCCGGAACGAATTGCAGCCATTCGCAGCAGGTTGAGTAAAGATGTATCGAGCCTGCAAAAGTTTGATGAAAAACTAAAGAAGTACGGCTATTTTGATGAAGCTGCAGATAGTTATACCATTGGATACTATCAGCGGGATCTTTATTGCTTTGCAGTAAATGGCGATTTTCCGAAAATCACGAAAGAAGCAGTACCGCTGGGCGTTTCGGATCTTACATACCGAGTCAGCATCATGCTTTGTATGCCGTATGCCCAAGATATAAAATCTGTATTTGAAGTTTTAAAAGGAGGGGCCTAATTGTGGTAAACGAGAAAATTCTCGAATTTTACGTAGAATTTCGAGATGAAGTTCTTGGGTATGTGAAAGAGAACGGCCCTATTTCTACAAATACGGCTTTCAAAGCCTTGTTTCTGTCCTACCTAACGGAAGCGGGAGAAACTCTTGTTTCGGACTGTACGCTGGTGGACTTCAAAAAGGATGGGGAGAATATGAAACTGGACGGCTATGCGTTCAGTGAGTATTTCCATTCGCTTACCCTGCTTGTGAGCAAGTATCAGGCTAAGCCGCAGCCGGAAAAGGTGAAAAAAACTGAAATTGACAGGCTTTTGAAAAAAGCCCTGAAATTCTATAAAACTTGCGGCACTGACTCGTTTGAGGCCTTAGAAGAATCCAGTGATGGCTATCAAGCGTATGAGTTTATCAAAGGTCATAAAGAGGATATTGAAACAGTTAATATCATTTTGCTGACCAATGATGAAACGATTCAATATATTCCGGAAGACACTCGTCATGGAAAGGTAACTATTCGCTTCGATGTTTGGGATATTGAACGACTGTATCAAAGTGTTCTTGGCGGTGCGGCAGTGGAGCGCCAGCTTGTTGTAAAACTGAAGAAAAAGTATGGTGTATCTTTGCCTCTAATTAAAGTCAGAGGCGATAATGAAATCTATGACTGCTATATTGGTGTCATTTCCGGCGAGCTGTTAGCACGGATTTATGAAGCCGAGGGTCAAGATCTAATACAAAAGAATGTCCGTTCTTTTCTGCAGGCAACAGGTAAGGTCAACAAAGGAATTAAGGCATCGTTAGCCAGCGAACCTCAGATGTTTATGGCCTACAACAACGGTATTTCAACTGTTGCGGATGGTATTGACATTGATGAAAGTAATAGTAGCGGAGATGTTGTAACTATTACAGAAATCACCGGCTGGCAGATTGTTAATGGCGGTCAAACTACAGCATCGATTTACAATGCCTATAAGTCAAAACTTCCTCTGGATCAGGTAAATGTGCAGATTAAGCTGTCTGTTATCAAGAAAAAAGACCAGGCCGAAGATATTATTCATAACATTTCTAAGTACGCAAATAGCCAAAATAAAATCAATATGTCTGACTTCAATGCCAATGATGCATACCATGTAAAGATGGAACGTCTATCCAGGGCAACACCGATCCCTGTGGCAAGGGGAAAATCGACAGACTATTGGTTCTATGAGAGAGCCAGAGGACAGTATTTAGTTGAATTGAGTCGGCAGCCAACCGCAGCGGCTAAAAAGGAATTCAAGAGCCGTTGTCCGAAGAATCGTTGCATTTCTAAAACTGTAGCAGCCAAATGTGTGATGGCTTATCAGGGCTATCCATATATTGTCAGCAAAGGTCTGGAAACCAGCTTTGTCTATTTCTCGGATATGGTCTCCAAGGGTGAATTCCCTGAACCATCTGAACAGAGCTACATTGACATGATTTCTAAGGTGATATTGTTCAATAGCTGTGATGAAATCATCAAGAATTTAAAATTTGGCGGTTTTAAAGCTCAGCAAGACTATTATACCGTGGCACTAATTGGAAAATATCATTCAGGTTTAATCAACCCGCAGGAAATCTGGAATAACCAGACAATCAATGCGGAGACGGCAAGGGTCATAGAAGAATTGGCCTATTTTGTATGGGAGCATTTTCAGAATCCTACAGTTCCTGGCGTAAATATTGGACAGTGGTGCAAAAAGGAAGATTGCTGGGAACTGCTTCAGAGCCGTTATGAAGCAAAAATGAAAAAGCGGGAGAATTGAGAAAAATGCCATATTCAGTAGTGGATCTGTTTGCAGGGGCCGGCGGATTGAGCTTGGGTTTCGTGCAGACAGGAAAATATGAGATAAAGGTTGCTTTCGAGCGGGAGCCGCACATGCAGGCAACTTATCATCGCAACCATCCGAATGTCGAGCTGCAAGGAGATGTATGCGGCGCAGATTATGCGGATATACAGAGGAGACACGGGGCCATTGACGTTGTCATTGGAGGTCCTCCCTGCCAAGGGTTTTCAAATGCAAATCGGCAGAAAAACCATGCAATCAGCCAGAATAATATGCTGGTAAAGCAGTATATTCGAGCTATTAGAGAGCTGCGGCCAAAGGCGTTTGTCATGGAAAATGTTAGTATGCTTCGATCTGACGTTCATCGGTTTTATATGGAGGAAACAGATCTGGATATTGTGGAAGAGTATCAGATCCCGAATAAAAACACGCCGCTACATTTGCTGAGCTCAGAATTTGTGTTTGATGGCGCATTGGAGATAGTTCAAAACTTGGAATTGCTCCAGCAGAGACTTTGGCCTGAAAATCACTATCGGGAACTGAATATCATCTACAAAGGTGAAAAAAACGCTGATAAGATGAAAAAATCTTTGGAAAAACACCGGCGCAAGCTTACCGAAATCGCTCAAGCCTATATTCAAGACGATGCAGACAATTACATTGTGCAGAAATCCAGAGAAGCATTTCAGGCGATTATGGATTATTTTGATGGCATTCTTGAAGCGGATAGAATTCATACCTTAATTGAGCCTGCGATTATGATTCAACGCATGCTAAGTAAAGCAAGGGAAATCTTTGATAACCATATCCATGTGGATTCATATGAATGTACAGAAAAAGACGGTCTCCTGGCAAATATTCGATCATTTGCGGTTTTTGATTATCTAAAAGGTATTCTTACATCTGGAGAAGATGGATATGCGATCAATAGCGGTGTTTTGTGTGCCGCAGATTTTGGAGCGCCCCAGAAAAGAGAGCGCTTTGTTGTTATGGGGATTAAGAAAAGTATTTCCGCTGTGGTATTTCTGCCTTCCAGAAAGATTAAAGATGGTCATTATAAAACTGTTCACGATGCAATTTATGATTTGGAAGATGTTCCGCCGGTATATGATTTGGCAGACGATGAGGAAGGAATTCCGCTGGAACATAAGGAGCAGTTGAGTTCAGTAGCACAGCAACTGAGAGATTCGGATATTCTGAAGAACCACATCATTACTAAAACGACTGATGTAGCAATGGCAAGATTCAAAGCGCTGCATCAAGGAGAAAATTTCCATAGTTTAGAAGAATCACTCAAAACCAATACCTATACCGATGTGAAAAGGACTCAAAATACGATTTATTTGCGGTTGAACTATAATGAACCAAGCGGAACAGTACTTAATGTTCGAAAGTCTATGTGGATTCATCCTACCCAGGATCGGGCAATCAGTATCCGAGAAGCAGCCCGGTTGCAGACATTCCCTGACAGCTTTGTATTTTGCGGATCTAAAGATAAACAATACCAGCAGGTAGGAAATGCCGTACCTCCAATTATGGCAAAAGCGATTGCTAAGCAGCTTGCGGCAACTTTAGGTAAAAAACTTCGTGAGGCAGAACAAGAAAATGGCTGATAATCACTCAAAAGAAGTTCGCAGCAAAAATATGTCACATATTCGAAGCGCGAATTCAAAGCCAGAAGAGATTGTTAGGAAGTATCTGTTTTCTAAAGGCTTTCGATATAGAAAAAATGTTCGAATCTTGCCGGGATGCCCTGATATTGTTTTGCCTAAATATCATACCGTGATTTTTGTAAATGGCTGTTTTTGGCATAAACATGACTGTGGGAGGTTTGTTTGGCCCTCTTCTAATACTGAATATTGGATGCCCAAAATAAATCGGAACGTTGAACGGGATAAGCAGAACCACAAGAAGCTTATAGACATGGGCTGGAAGGTACTGATTATTTGGGAATGCGAATTAAAAAAGAATGTGTGTGAAGACCGACTGGAGAGGCTAATTAAAGAAATCAAAGGAGAGTAGCGATGTGGAACTCGGATAGAAAAAATAGCGACACAATCCCAAGAGCGTACTATCATGGAAGCTGTGAAAAATTTCTATTAGCGAGTGAAGCTGAAATCTACCATGAACTGGTACATAACTCTCTCCAGTTTGATCTAACAGTACAGCAAGAGCAGGCATGGAACGAAGAAGTTCGAATTTTAAAAGATGTCATGCTCCAGCTTAAAGAAGGACATATTGCGCTTGAATATTCTATTCCTCGAATGGGAAAACGTATTGATGCAGTTTTAATCATTCGAAGCTGTGTTATTTTGTTGGAATTTAAAGTGTTTGAGACTGCATACCCTAAAAGTGCCGTTGATCAAGTTGTAGATTACGCTTTGGATTTGCATAACTTTCATGAAGCCAGTCACACAGCACATTTATTTCCGTTTTTAGTATGTACAGAGGCATCTGCGAATACCAATGCAATCAGTATAGATAATAGAATTTCATCACCTATTCTTTGCTGTGAAAGTACACTTGTAGGAGAAATTCTCAATATAGTTCATAGCTATGATAATGGAACTGCTGTCGATCCGGTGCAATGGTTCAATTCCGTGTATAAACCAACCCCAACTATTATTGAGGCAGCACAAGCCTTATACTCTGGGCATGATGTACGAGAAATTTCCTATAAAGAAAGCGATGAGAATGATATTGCAGTTACAACTGCGCGGATTGATAAAATCGTTGAAGACAGCAAGAAAAATCATTGGAAATCGATTTGTTTCGTTACAGGAGTACCGGGTGCCGGAAAAACTTTGGTAGGACTGAACATAGCGAATAGGCGACATCATTTTCAAGAAGGAGACGAAGAACATGCCGTGTTTCTTTCGGGAAATGAACCTTTGGTTACTGTCTTGAGAGAGGCATTGACTCGAGATCAAGTAGAAAAGAAAAAAATGTATTGTACAGACTGTAAGGCCAGAGATTTGAACAGAAACTGTACCAACTGTGAGTATAATATTACAAAAAGCGGCATCTTTTCTGAAACAAAGAGTTTTATTCAGATGATACATTGGTTTAGGGATGATTCACTGTTGGAGGGACATCCAGCACCTATTGACAAGATTGCGATTTTTGATGAAGCTCAGCGGGCTTGGAAAAAGGAGCAGTTAAGTAAGTTCATGCGGACAAAAAAGGGACAGTCCCACTTTAATATGTCCGAGCCCGAATGCCTTATTGAGTATATGAACAGGCACAAAGATTGGGCGGTTATTGTATGTTTAGTTGGCGGAGGGCAGGAAATACATGATGGGGAAGCAGGAATTGCAGAATGGTTTAATGCAATAAATGAGCATTTTCCTTCCTGGAAGGTGTTTTGCTCAGACCGTATGGCAGGCTATGAATATGTTAGAAATAGTTCGATTGATGAACTCCTTTCCAATGCAGAAGTTCATAAGTGCCGTGAACTTCATCTGTCGGTTTCTATGAGAAGCTTTAGAAGTGAGCTTGTTTCTGCTTTTGCAAAGGCGATAATCGATGGAGATGAAGCAACTGCAAAGGAACTTTATCCGAAAATCATCCAAGCTGACTCAGCTACCAACAAAATGCGGTATCCAATTCTTTTAACAAGAAATCTTCAGACGGCTAAAGAATGGGTGCGAAATATAAGTCATGGCACAGAGCGATATGGAATTATTGCGAGTTCAGGTGCTAAGCGGCTACGTGCAGATGGTGTCACAGTTCCCAAAGATATTGAGATTGAAAAATGGTTTTTGAATGGAAAAGATGATGTGAACTCTTCATACTTTATGGAAGTTGCGGCATCGGAATTTAAGATTCAGGGGTTGGAAATTGACTACGCAGTTGTTGTATGGGAGGCGGACTACAGGTACTTGGATGGTAAATTCACATACAATAACTTTGCTGGATCTTCTTGGTCAAAGGTTAATAATCCAATTGCTCAGAATTATCAGAAAAATTCTTATCGAGTTTTGCTTACTCGTGCACGGCAAGGTTATATAATTTATGTGCCAAAGGGAAATCCTGAAGATGTTACCAGAAATCCTGAATACTATGATCAAACTTACAACTATTTAAAGAAGATTGGCATTATTGAAATTTGACATCCATAATGTGAAAAAGACAAAGCAGAATTGTTGTTTGCGCATAGAAACGGATTTTTGGAAATATCTCTGTAAAAGAGGACCTGGATTTTACTATGAAAGTAGAATCCAGGCCTTTTAGAGTCACTATGACATTGCTGTATAAGGAATAAGAGGATCAGCAATCATACCTCCTAAGTGGGCATTATCTGTTCAACTTCTGTTGTGCGTCTACAAAAACTTTGCGTTTTCAGAAAAACAATAAAATTCAATATGATTGATAGGAAGCATCCGACTTCAACGGTTGGGTGCTTTTCTTTTTGTCCTGAAAGAAGATTGTCAGCTATCATAGATTGGACTTTTTGTCAAGAGCGTATTACGGTGGGTAATCCGCCGTACAAGGTCATAACAAATATGCGAAGAGGATGATAAGATGAACTTAATCTACCAGGGAGGCAATAAAAGTCAACAGCAAAATGAATTACAATTTCTTCATGGGGTGAAACAAATCCGATTCCCTTAGGAACTAAGGGCGCACTTCTATACCGGTTATTCCATTACGGTATGTGCGTTCTCCGAAGGTAAATGCTCCTGTGTCTGAACACATTCACATATTGCGGAATTACATTCCGGTCAAGAGGTAACTCTTGCGGCTACCGCCTATTTCTTTTTACATACCTTGCTATGGCAAGGATGAATAAAAGACAAGGAGCAAAAGAGAAATGGAAAACAAAGAAAAAACTCTGGCGCAGTTAGACGTTGCACGATTGAAGGTGCAGCAATATGAAAACAAGATTCAGCTTTTACAGAATCGCAAGAAGCATCTGGAGAAGAAAGCTGACCGCCAGCGCACCCACCATCTTTGCAACATGGGCGGTGCCATCCAAAGCATTTCCAAAGAAGCAGATTCATTAACAAGAGTAGAGTTCTACTCTCTGATGGAACGGATTTTTGCGTTGCCTGCAGTGCAGAAATTGGTGGATGCAGCTATGCAGAGCCATGAAGCGGGAGGTGATAGTTGATGGCGTTATATCACTTCCACGTCACTCAAATTAAACGCAGTGAAGGACGAACTGCTGTTGCCAGTGCCGCCTATCGTGCCGGTGAGAAACTGCATAATCTCTGGGATGGTGAAACTCACGATTACACCAAAAAGGGCGGTGTCATTCTGGCAGAAATCATTTTACCGGAACACGCTCCCCAACGATTTTCGGACAGGTACACACTCTGGAATGAGGTGGAGCAAGTAGAAAAGCGTTTTGATGCTCAGCTTGCTTACAGTTTCGACATGGCTCTGCAAAATGAATTTTCCTTAGAGGAGAATATGGAACTGGCGAGAGAGTTTGTCCGGAAATACTTTGTTTCTGATGGCATGATTTGCGATCTTGCGGTACATCAGCCCGACCGGGAAGAAGGTGGTATTCAAAATCCTCACTTTCACGTTTTGGTACCTATTCGTCCGCTGAACGCAGATGGAACATGGGGAGCCAAGCAGCATCGAGTTTATCATTTGGATGAAGATAGCAATCGCATCAAAGATGAAAATGGGAAATGGGTGTATGATGCCGTTCCTACTACAAATTGGGGCAGACCAGAAACGCTGAATCTATGGCGTGAAGCTTGGGCAGATATGGTCAATGCCAAATTTGTGGAAAAAGGTCTGGACTGCCGCATTGATCATCGCTCTTATGTAGATCAGGGACTGGATTTGATTCCGACTGTCCATGAAGGCCCCCACATCCGCAAAATGGAGAAGAAAGGTATCCGTACTGAAAAGGGTGAATTGAACCGTTGGATCAAAGCTACCAATCGTATGATTCGCAGTATGCGATCCACTATTGCGGCGCTAAAAGAGTGGATTCAGGAGGCGAAAGAAATTCTGAAAGAACCGCAGGAGGTATATCTGGCACAGTTGCTCAGTGATGCCCATACTCTGCGCAATCAAGCGGCAATGACCTATGCCAGAGGGAAAACCAAAGCCAAGAAAAATAACCTGAAGCGTTTCATGGATGAGTGCAATTACCTGAAACAGCGAGGAGTACTGACACTCAGCGATTTTGAAAAGTATCTTTCTTCTGTTGGTGAAAAAGTGGAAGCCAGCAAATCTTCCATGAATCAGAAGCAGACACGATTGAAGGAGCTTCAGCAGCTGATGGAAGATGCAAAGACCTACGCCGAATTGAAGCCGGTCTTTGATGAAATGAAGAAAGAAAAATATCGTTTTGCCAAAGCCAAGGAAAAATACAAGGCAGAACACGAAGGAGAACTACGGCGGTTCTATATGGTAAAACGAAAATTGAAAGAGAAAGGTTTTGAAAAAGAACCTTTTCCTCTGAAAGCATGGCAGAGAGAGTTTTCTGAACTGTCGGCACAGCGAGAGGTCGAATATCAGGAATATAAACTGCTTCAAAAAGATATGACGCTGCTGTATCAGATCAAGGGTGATGTAGATAAAGCGATGCGTAAAACCCATCCAGAAATGCTGCATCCCGATAAAACCAAAGAAACAAAAACTACTTTGTAAGCAGGAGGTGGAACATGGGTTATACGAAAGAACAGATTGACCGTGCCAATCAGGTCAACTTAGAACAATTTTTACGTTCACAAGGTGAGCAGGTAATAAAAAGCGGAAACGAGTACCGATGGAAAAGGCATGACAGCCTGACCGTTAAGGAAAATAAATGGTTCCGCCATAGTCAGAGCAAAGGTGGTTATCCGGTTGAATTTGTGATGGAGTTCTTCAGCAGGACTTTTCCGGAAGCAGTACAGATGCTGATCGGAGAAGCACCGGCGGGCGATGGCACACCTACCGCACCATCATCGGAGTTCAGACTCCCGCCGAGAAACCGATATATTGAAAAAATGATGGCGTATCTTTATCAGAGAAAAATTCCGGACGAACTGATTCAGGAGTTCTATAAAGAAGGTCTGATTTACGAGGATGCACAGCGACACAACATTGTATTTGTGGGAAAGGATGAAACGGGGATTCCCCGTTATGCCCACTGCAAAGGAACAAATGATTCGTTTCGTATGGATGTGCTTGGTTCGGACAAGTTCCACAATTTTGCTTACCGCAGCGATGGGAAAAGTCTGTTTGTGTTTGAAGCACCGGTTGATTTGATGTCCTTTATCGCTCTGTACCCGAAGGACTGGAAAACCCGAAATTATCTATCCTTGGGCGGTGTGGGAGCGAAAGCGATGGATGGTTTTCTTTCTGAACGCAAGGATATAGAAACCATTTATATCTGCACCGATTCCGATAAAGCTGGTAATGATGCGGTAAGCCGCTTATTAGAGAGTATTCCCGAACATATGACGGTTATTCGCCTGATACCTTGCGATAAAGACTGGAACGAAGTTTTGATGCACAAGGATGAGCTTACTCACGGCAAATATATTTATAAAACAGTCACGCTGCGTGAGAAAGCAGAAAAGAAAGCCGTCCCTATGATTCGCATGAGCGAGGTTCAGCAAACAGAGGTAGACTGGCTCTGGTATCCGTATATTCCATTCGGCAAACTGACGATTATTCAGGGCAACCCCGGTGAGGGCAAAACATTCTTTGCCATGCAGCTTGCAGCGGCGTGTACCAATCGAAAGTTTCTGCCGCAGATGGAGCCCTTTGAACCGTTCAATATGATTTTTCAGACTGCGGAGGACGGTTTGGGAGATACCGTAAAGCCAAGGCTACTTTCTGCCGAAGCGAATTTGGAACGAGTGCTTGTGATTGATGATGCAGATAATCCGCTGACTTTGGCTGATGAACGTATCGAAAATGCGATCAGAGAAAACAATGCAAGGTTGGTTATTATCGACCCGCTGCAGGCGTTCCTTGGAGCCAATGTAGATATGAACCGTGCCAATGAGGTTCGCCCTATCTTCCGCAGGCTTGCAGAGGTGGCACAGTCTACCAGCTGCGCCATTGTAATGATTGGGCATCTGAACAAGGCATCCGGCAGCCAAAGCACCTATCGTGGTCTCGGCTCTATCGACATCACAGCCGTTGTAAGAAGTCTGCTGTTTATTGGCAAGGTGAGGTCAGACCCGACCACACGAGTGATTGTCCACGAGAAAAGCTCCCTGGCACCGCCAGGACAGTCTCTGGCCTTCTCTTTGGGTAACGAAAAGGGGTTCCGTTGGATTGGTGCCTATGACATCAGCGCAGAAGATTTGCTTGCCGGTGGCGAGGGTAGTAAAACAGAGCTGAAGCAGGAACAGGCAGTGAAGCTGATAGAGGAGTTTTTGTCTGAGGGCAGAAAGGTCTCGATCGCAGAGATAAACAAAGAAGCAACAGAACGAGGAATTTCTGAGCGTACAGTACGTCTGGCGAGAAATTCTATGGGAGATAAAATTGCAAGTGAGCGACAGGGAAAAGACTGGTGGATCTGGTTCAAGTAATGAACCGTGAGTTGGCAAATCCCGTGAAGTGGCAAAGGTTTTATAGATACCGCAGATTGCCACTTTGCCACTTGGGGTAGAAATGGAGGTATGTATGAAAGAAGTTCCGATTTGGGAAAAAGCAAATTTAACTTTAGAAGAAGCGGCAGCGTACTCCGGCATTGGAACCGGTAAACTGCGTGAGATTACCAATGACAAGAACTGCAATTTCGTTCTCTGGGTTGGAAATAAGCGTCTGATTAAAAAACGCTTATTTGATAAATTCATCGAGCAGGTTTTTTCCATCTAATATCTGCAGATTCATCATAGAAAAAGATGCCTCGATGTGATACAATGTGGATGTCACATCGAGACTCCTTTTGAATGAAAGGAGATCGAAATTGAGCGAAAAAAGAAAAGATCACAAAGGCCGTATCCTGAAAACAGGAGAAAGTCAGAGAAAGGATGGGATCTATCAGTACAGGTACACGGATTTTCGTGGCAAGAGACAGACGGTTTACGCATCCACGTTGCAGGAACTTCGCCAGAAGGAAAAGGAAATTCAGAAACAGATTGATGATGGCATTGACTATGAAGCAGGACAGATTACGGTAATTGAACTGTTGGAGAAGTACATTAGCCTGAAGAAAGGCGTGCGCTACAACACGCAGGTCGGTTATAATTTTGTTTTGAATCTGGTCAAGAAAGAGGATTTTGGCTATCGCAAAATCAGCACCGTCAAGGTATCCGATGCAAAACAGTGGTTTGCAAAGCTGCAAAAGGACGGCAGAGGTTACAGTACCATTACCAGTATACGAGGTGTGGTGAAGCCCGCATTCCAGATGGCTTGCGATGAGGATGCGGTCAGGAAGAATCCATTCATCTTCAAGCTGACAGATGTTGTGGTGAACGACACGGTGCCGAGAGTTGCACTTACCGAAGAACAGTTGGCGATCTGGATGAATTTCATCGAGGGAGACAATACTTACCACAAATACTATGATGAGTTTGTAGTGCTTCTGGAAACCGGCATGAGAGTCAGCGAGTTTTGCGGTCTGACCCGAAAGGATCTGGACTTCAAGAATCGCAGAATCCGTGTGGATCACCAGTTGGTTCGTGAGCGTGGTGGTAAATACTACGTTGAGGAAACCAAGACAAGCAGTGGCTGCCGTTTTCTGCCGATGACCGATGTGGTATACGACTCTCTGAAAAAGATGCTGGAGCGTCGTCCAAAGGTCAAGGCAGAGCCTATGGTGGATGGTTACAGCGGATTTATCATGCTGGACAAGAACGGTAATCCCAAGGTCGCACTTCACATCGAAAACGAGATGCGCTGGGCTATGAAGAAGTACAAGAAACTTCATCCCGATAGTCCTCTGCCGCACATTACCCCTCATGTGTTCCGACACACCTTCTGCACGAACTATGCAAACGAAGGCATGGACATTAAGAATCTCCAGTACCTGATGGGTCACTCCGATGCGGGCGTGACACTCAATGTTTACACCCATGCAAGCTACGCACACGCTGCGGAGCAGATGGCGAAAATTTCACAGTTTCGCCAGTCCCCTGAGATGAAAAAAGCCAGGGATTTTGCTGTTGGATAAGCAGCAAATATGGTGATAGTATCTTAAGTTTACTACACCATTTACTACACCACCAAGTGGTGTAGTTACATAGATTTATGGAGACTTGCAAAAAACTGAAGAAAAACCAAAACCTAGAAAAGCATCGTAATATCAATGGTTTTCAGACTTATGGAGGAATATAGAGACTATGATAAAAGTGCTGATGGTTTGCCACGGCAACATCTGCAGAAGTCCAATGGCTGAATTTGTCATGAAGGATCTGGTGCAGAAGGCCGGATTGGGGGCTCAGTTCCGCATCGCCTCCGCTGCCACCAGCGCCGAGGAGCTCGGCAATCCTGTCTATCCCCCCGCCCAGCGGAAGCTCGCCGAGCACGGCATCTCCTGCGCCGGTAAGACCGCCCGGCAGCTCCGCTGGGAGGACTATGAGGACTGGGACCTCTTTATCGGCATGGACGAGGCCAATCTGCGGAATATGCGCCGGCTATTTAGTGGCGACCCCGCGGGCAAATGTTCCTTGCTGCTCAGTCACACCGACCGTCCCGGCGAGGTGGCCGATCCCTGGTACACCGGAGATTTTGATGCCACCTGGCGGGATGTGGAGGAGGGCTGCAAGGCCCTACTGCACGAGCTTATGCCATGATCTTTCGCCCACGGAAAGGAGATCCCTCATGATCGACCGCCAAGCTGCTCTGGATACGCTCAAAGAAGGGATAGATGCTCTCCTGGCTGCCGGTGTCACCGCCGATGAGACCGATCAGCTGTTCCGCCAAGTCGTGGCCCGCTGTCCCCGGCTTGTGGATTATCGGGAGGTGTGCGACAACCTCTACGATGGAATCCACATCACCGACGGCGAGGGCACCGTTCTCTTCATCAATCAGGCCTACACCCGCACCACCGGCATCCTCCCCGCCGAGATCCTGGGCCGCAAGGTCTCCGACATCGAGGCCGAGGGCAAGCTCTACAAGGGCTCCGTTACCGCTAAGGTGCTAGAGAAGCGGATGCGTGTGAACTCGGTGGCCACCATCTTCAAACTCAACAAGGAGGTGCTGGTCACCGGCACCCCCGTCTTTGACGAGGACGGAAACATCAAGCTGGTGGTGACCAACACCCGCGATTTCCCGGAGCTCAAACGTCTGGAACAGCAACTGCTCACCCTCACCGAGGAGAGCAAAAAGGCCAACGAAGAGCTGGCCTACCTCCGCCGCCAGCAGGCCGGCGACAAAACCATCTTCTACCGCAGCCAGGCAATGGCCTCCGTCATGGAGCTCATTCGCACCATCGCTCCCACCGACGTCACCGTCCTCATCACCGGAGAGTCAGGCACCGGAAAGGAGCTGGCGGCCAACGAGATCTACCAGTGCAGCGACCGGATGGGCAAACCCTTCATCAAGGTCAACTGCGCCGCCATCCCCGCCGAGTTGCTGGAGTCGGAGCTCTTCGGCTATGAGGAGGGGGCCTTCACCGGCGCCAAGCGGGCCGGCAAGGCTGGCATGTTTGAGCTGGCGAACACTGGCGTCATTCTCCTGGACGAGATTGGCGATATGCCCCTTCCTCTCCAGACCAAGCTCCTTCGGGTGCTCCAGCAGCGGGAACTCATGCGCATCGGCGGCAGCAAATCCATCCCCCTGGATATCCGGGTCATCGCCTCCACCAACAAGGATCTGAGAGAGGAAGTCCGCCTGGGCCGGTTCCGGGAGGACCTCTACTACCGCCTCAATGTGGTCCCCATCGAGCTCAAGCCCCTCCGGGAACGGCGGGAGGACATCCCCTACCTCACCGAGCAGTTCTGCCGCGGCTTCAACAAGAAATACGGCAAAAACGCCCACATCAGCTCCGAGGGCATGGAGCTCATCCTGGCCTATAACTGGCCGGGCAACATCCGGGAGCTGGAAAACCTGGTGGAGCGCATCGTGGTCACCAGCTCCGGCGGGCTGGTCACCCGCGGCAGCGTGTTCAACGCCCTCAACCCCAGCGGCCGCACCCCGGCCGGCCGCCTGGAGGAGGACATCCCCCTCCGGCAGCAGGTGGCCGCCTACGAGCGGGAGATCATCCTCCACACCCTGGAGCGCACCGGCTCCATGCGGAAGGCCGCCAAGGTGCTGGGCGTCGATCACTCTACTCTTGTAAAGAAATGCCGGCAGTATGCCCAGGAGAGTCCGCCCCAGGAATGGTGATTATTTTCACCAAAACGGTGAAAATAATCACCATATGCCAAAAACTAATTTCTCTTCATTAAACTTTTAGTTTTTGTGCCTGTTCCCAACTTTTAAATCGCATTATTCCACGCTTTTTCTCTACTCATCCAAACGTGTGGTGAAATTTTTCACCACACGTTTTTTCTGCTCTTTTTTAGCGAAAATTTTTCCTCTTTCTTGAACCTGCTGCGCCCCAACGGTTTCCGGCTTTTTACCTGTCTTTCTTCAAAATTGGCACAGCTCTTGCTTTATATGCTGGCGTAAAGAACAGAGCCAAGGCTCTGAGAAAAATGAGGTGTCATCGCAATGAAGAAGACCATCATCACTGTGGCCACCACCGGTGCGTGGCCCAAGAAGGAGAACAACCCCAACGTGCCCATGACCCCTGCCGAGATCGCCGAGGACGTGTACGCCTGCTGGAAGGCCGGCGCCGCCGTGGCCCACCTTCACATGCGGGACGACGCCGGCAACGGCACCATGGACAAGAACAAGTTCCGTGAGACCGTGGAGCTGCTGCGGAAGAATCACCCCGACTGCGACATCATCCTGAACATGACCACTTCCGGCGACCTGAACGCCACCGACGAGACCCGTCAGGCCCACCTGCAGGAGCTGCGCCCCGAGATGGGCTCCTATGACTGCGGCTCCATGAACTGGCTCAACTCCAGCCTGTTCATCAACCACCCCAAGTTCCTGGAGGAGCTGGGCATGCACATGCAGGAGTGGGGCGTGAAGCCCGAAATCGAGGCCTTTGATCCCGGCATGATCGCCAACGCCGCCTACTACCTCAAGAAGGGCGTGCTGAAGGCTCCCCTCCACTTCCAGTTCTGCATGGGCTGCGCCAACGGCATCCCCGGCACCATGAAGAACCTGGTGTTCATGAAGGAGACCATGGAGTCCCTGTGCCCCGGCTCCACCTGGAGCTGCTTCGGCGTGGGCCACTCCGCCATGGAGATGCTCTACGGCGCTGTCGCCCTGGGCGGCCACATCCGCGTGGGTATGGAGGACAACGTCATGTACGCCAAAGGCCAGCTGGCTGAGAGCAACGTGCAGTTCGTGGAGCGGGCCGCCCGGGTCATCCGGGAGTACGGCAACGAGGTGGCCACTCCCGATGAGGCCCGTGAGATCCTGGGTCTGAAGAAATGAGCTGGGGCGTCTACTGGATGTTCTACCGCTGCCCCAGCTGCGGTAAAAAGTTCAAGTCCGGCACCGATACCATCACCGAACCCTCCTTCGGTCGCTGCCCTGCCTGCGGCGCCGAGGGGGAGCTGGTCGGTGAGAGTGGGAAGGTCTATCCCCCCGATGCCAACGACTACGAGGACACAGCCGATTAAAAGGAGCGTCAAACCGTGAAAGACATTAAGTACATTCTCATCTGCGGCGCCGGCATGATGGGCAAAAACATCGCCTACGTCATGGCCTCCAACCCCAATTTTGAAGTGGGCGTCTACGACCTCTATCCCACCGATGTGGAGGCCGGCATCCGCAACAACACCAAGCAGCTGCTGGAGAAGGGCGTCATCACCGCTGAGGAGCTGGAGCGCCGTCTCTCCCGCATCTCCTTCACCACCGATCTGGACAGCGAGCTGGTTTCCCGGGCCGACCTGGTCATCGAGGCCGTCTTTGAGGATATGCAGATCAAACGGGACACCTTCGCCAAGCTGGAGGAGCGCTGCCGCCCCGACACCATCTTCTGCACCAACTCCTCCGTCATGAGCCCCAGCGAGATCAGCCGGGACCTGAAGTACCGGGAGCGCTTCGTGGGCACCCACTTCTGGAACCCCGGCCATTTGATCCCCCTGGTGGAGGTAATCAAGTCCGACGCCTCCAGCGACGAGGTGGCCCAGACCGTCATGGACGTCCTGGCCTCCGCCGGCAAGGAGCCCGTCCTGTGCAAGAAGGACGTGCCTGGCTTTATCGCTAACCGCATGCAGCACGCCCTATGGCGTGAGGCCATCTCCATCGTGGAGCGGGGCATCGCCGACGCCGCCACTGTGGACAAGGCCGTGAAGTACTCCTTCGGTCTCCGCCTGCCCCAGCTGGCGCCCATGGAGAACGCCGACATGGTGGGCACCGACCTCACCTACAACATCCACGACTACATCCTGAAGGACCTGGAGGACTCCCATGAGCCCTCTCCCCTCCTCAAGCAGCTGCGCGATGAGGGCAAGATCGGCTTCAAGACCGGCGAGGGCTTCCAGAAGTGGACTCCCGAGCAGATCAAGGCCTCCAACGAGGGCCTGAACGAGTACCTCATCCGCATGCTCTACGGCAAATAAAACGCCTTCCAAAGCATTACTTTCCCGCTTTTCCCAGCCAAATCCCCATCCTGCTTCAAACCGCGCATGAAAAAGAGAGAAAGGAAGCGATTCAATGTCCCAGCAACCCCAGACCAAGCGGCTGAAGGGAACTCCTCTGTGGAACATCAGCAAGAAGTTCAACTTCGCCGCCGAGAAAATCATCCCCGATTCCTTCGTGTTCTGCGTCATGCTGATGATCGTCGTGTTCGTCCTGTCCCTGGTCATCGGCAAGGGCCCCGTGGAGCTCCTGCAGGCCTGGTGGGGCGGCCTGAGCAGCCAGTTCACCCTGGCCTTCCAGATGGGCATCATGGTCTGCGTGTGCGCCACCTGCGCCCGCAGCCCTCAGGTCACAAAGCTGCTCAACGCCATTGCCAGCTGTGTGCATAGCCGCTACACCGCCATCATCATCATGATGATCTTCGGCTACGTCACCTCCATGATCAACTACGCCTTCTGCACCATCGTCACCCCCATCCTGTCCATGCAGCTGGCTAAGCGGGTCAAGGGCCTCCACTTCCCCATGATGGTGGCTGGCGGCTACACCTGCATGATCCTGGGCCAGTGCCTTGGGCCCTCCGCCACCCTGTACTCCAACCTGGCCACCGAGGGCAGCTCCTACGCCGAGATCGTGGGTCACACCATGACCGTCCTGGAGACCTGCTACAACACCCCCAACGTGATCCTGTTCTTCGTGCTGGCCATCGCCTTCATCCTGATCGTGCTCTTCACCCAGCCCGGCGAGGACGAACTCATCGAGCTGCGTGACGTGGCCACTCAGGCCGACATGGTCCCCAACGACTACAAGATCACCGGCAAGGCTACCACCTTCGCCCAGAAGGCCAACACCTGCAAGCCCGTCATGTGGGTCGTGGGCGCCTTCATCTTCATCAACATCGTCTATGACATTGCCACCAAGGGCTTCTTCGGCGCTCTGAACATGAACCTGGTCATCTTCATGTTCGTGGGCATCAACTGCTTCCTGTTCCCCCAGCCCAGCGCCTGGATCAACGCCCACGCCGACTCCATGCACCTGGCCACCGACATCATCATGCAGTTCCCCTTCTACGGCGCCATCATGGGCATGATGTACATCGAAGGCGGCCTGGGCTCCGTGCTCATCAGCGCCATCACCTCTGTGGCTACCGCCCACACCCTGCCCATCTTCTCCTTCCTGTCCGCCTGCCTGGTCAACCTGTTCATCCCCTCTCAGGGCGGCCAGTTCACTGTCCAGGGTCCCCTGATCGTCCAGGCCGTGAACAACATCCCCGGCGCCGACATGGCCACCTGCCTCAACGGCTTCGTGCTGGGCGACGAGTGCACCAACCTGCTGCAGCCTCTGTACGTCATCCCCGCCCTGTCCGTGGTGGGCATGAAGCTGAAGGACGTATGGGGCTTCATGGCCTTCATCTGCGTGTTCTGGGTGGTCATCACCTGCCTGGGCCTCTACTTCATCCCCATGTTCGTCTGATTCCGCGTACATCCACTCCGTACGACCATTTAACTTCCCAACATAGAAAGACCGCCGCGTACACAAAGTACGCGGCGGTCTTTTTTTGCTGTCCTTTTCCTGAACGGGAAATTTTTTGTATATATCTAAGGCTATTTTCCTTATTTTTACTGATTTTGTTACAGAAATCATACAACCTGTAACAGCTCTTTGTGAATCCCTTCGTTTGTTATATCGTCTCTGTTTTTTAAAAATTAAGGGGTTTTCCTCAGTTTTTCAAAAACCATTTTTCTGTTCCAAAAAGTATACAACCTGTAACACGTCCACAAAGGAGTGTAAACATTATGCTGACGCTGGGAATCCGTCCCGGGGAATACATCGTGATTGGGGACAACATTGTGGTCAAGGCGGTGCAGCTGGAAAATCAAATCCAGCTTGGCATCGAGGCCCCCAAGGACGTCACCATTCTGCGGGACAGTGTCTATGAGCAGACCCACCCCACACCCCGGTGCATCACGCGCCTGCGGGAGAAGGACGAGCAGGACACCAAGCCGGCTCAGCCCAAGCGCCCCGCCAAGAAGGCCCAGTACACCATCCTGGCGGATTCGTGATTATGGTTTCTCCCCCTCCGTCGTGCGGTACCCACGATGGAGGGGTGGAAATATAGCGGCGGGGAGAAGGATATCCCCGTGACACATTTTTAAGGAGGAAATTTTTATGCGTATTCAGCACAACATCATGGCTATGAACGCCTACCGCAACTATACCACCAACAACTCCGCCCTCTCCAAGAACCTGGAGAAGCTCTCCTCCGGCTACAAGATTAACCGCGCCGGTGACGACGCCGCTGGTCTGGCCATCAGCGAGAAGATGCGCGCCCAGATCACCGGCCTGGACGTGGCCCAGAAGAACGCCCAGGACGGCATCTCCCTGGTGCAGACCGCCGAGGGCGCCCTGACCGAGGTCCACGACATGCTCAACCGTATGGTGGAGCTGGCCGACCAGTCCGCCAACGGCACCTACGAGGACGGCACCGACCGTGTCCAGCTGCAGAAGGAAGTTGCTGAGCTGAAGGATGAGATCAACCGCATCGCTGACTCCTCCAACTTCAACGGCATCAACCTCCTGGACGGCTCCCTGGGCAATGGCGGCGTCGGCGGTAGCGGCGTACCCTCCATCTCCGGCCTGGAGCTGACCGACAATGCTGCGACAAAGGGTGTATTTGTTAGTGCAGACTTTGCCGATGATACAAATGGTACTGATAATGGTCTGGTCAGCATGACCATCAATTACACGGATGCGAAGGGCCAGAGCCAGTCTGTGAACGTGAAGCTGACGGTTGATGATGCCAATAAGAAGTTGGTAGCTGGCGATGGCACCACCTATGACATCACGGCCAGCAATAACATCAAGAAGGGTGAAATCCAGAAGGCCTTCCTTGGGGAACTGAAGAAGACAGATCTGGCCAACGAATTTAAGATTACCGCAGCCACGGATGCTATCAAATTTGAGTCCCGCACGGCTGGAGCCAATACAGCCATTAATTCTATTCTTGCGGATGTTAAGGCAGATGCTGCTACCGCTACAGAAGCGCTGCAGACGCTTGCTACCAATGCTAAGGGTGTGGATGCTTTCCAGTCCATCGATATGGCTCATACTGCCAATAGCTATACCATTGGTGATACCTTCACGATTGGCGGTAAGCAGTTTGCCTTCGTCAATTCCCAAGAAGAGGCCGTGGCTCTGGGTGCCAATGTCAATGCCGTTGTGGTCACTACCAAAGATCAAGTGGTTGCCGACGATGTAACCAAGCTGGCTGACTTGATCGAGCAGAAGACTGGTTATAAGCCTACGGTTGCCACTACTTCGTTGCAGTTTAAGCCCATGGAAGGTAGCACTACCAACGGTAAGGGTCTGACCCTGCAGATCGGCGATACTTCCGACAGCTTCAACCAGCTGACCGTGTCCATCAACGACTGCCATGCCAAGGCTCTGGGCATCGACGGCGTCGACATCTCCACTCAGGACGGTGCTCAGACAGCTGTGGACATCATCAAGGATGCCATCAACTACATCTCCGATGTCCGCGGCGGCCTTGGCGCCACCCAGAACCGTCTGGAGCACACCATCAACAACCTGGGCGTCATGGAGGAGAACATCACCAACGCTGAGTCCTCCATCCGTGACACCGACGTGGCTGAGGAGATGATGGCCTACACCAAGAACAACATCCTCATCCAGTCCGCTCAGGCCATGCTGGCCCAGGCCAACCAGGTGCCTCAGGGCGTGCTCCAGCTGCTGCAGTAAGGTAAACGCTGAACAGGCTGCATAGCCGTCCCGTGCCTGGGACAGCATGGCCGTCCCGCCGGGGACCCCGCGCGGCGTAAGCCGCGTGGGGAGAGGAGGCGCAAGGGAGCGGGCGCAGGTTTCGCCGCCAGGCGGAAACGGAGTCAAGCGGACTTTGTGCCGACGAAGGGCGTGCTGCAGCTGCTCCAGTAACCGGAAGCGCTGCCCGACACAGGCCGCCACAATTCCATAACATGAGAAAGAGGAGGATCGGACTTCTGTCCGGTCCTCTTCTTTTTCTTTCCCATAATTTATCTTTTTTGAAACTATAGAACAGGCAAAAAAAGGAAGGCAATGCGGCCGACGCGGGCCGATCCCCGCTTCCCCCGCCGCGGACAGAGGCCGACAATTTTCTCTCAAAACACACCTTTTGTGGGAATTTCCCGCCATATCCTTTATAATTAGCCTATTAGAATGACATTTGTAATCGAAGGAGGGAAAACCCATGAAAGGAAATATTTATGGATATGTCCGAGTTTCCACCCGGGAACAGAATACGGCCAGACAGCTTATTGCCATGCGTACCTTCGGCGTAGATGAACGGAACATCGTCGTGGAACAGCAGTCGGGCAAGGACTTCGACCGCCCCCTCTACCATCGCCTGATCCAGCGGCTCCGTCCGGAGGACACCCTGGTCATCAAGAGCATCGACCGCCTGGGCCGGAACTACGCGGAGATCCTGGATCAATGGAGACACATCACCAAAACCCTCCAAACCGCCATCGTGGTATTGGACATGCCCCTGCTGGACACCCGGAGGGGCCGTGACCTGACCGGGACACTGATCGCGGACATCGTCCTCCAGCTCCTCTCCTACGTGGCCCAGACCGAGCGCGAAAATACGCGCCAACGCCAGTTGGAGGGCATCAACGCCGCCAAATCCCGTGGGGTGCGCTTTGGCCCCGGCCGCATGGAGCTTCCCGAGGGTTTCTGGGAGCTGGCCCGGTTATGGCACCGGGGCGGGGTGTCCTCCCGGACAGCCGCCCGCCAGCTGGGCATCTCTTACCAAACCTTTCTTCGCAGAGCCAAGGAGTACCAGCTGCCTCCGGGGCCCGACCAGCTAAAAACTCCGCCGCGGACGATATCCGCGGCGGAGCACTTTACCAGCCCACACCCAGATCTGGGCGCACGCTCAGGTCGATAATATCCTTGGCATCGTAGAACTGGAGATAGCGGTCCCGGGACCAGCGCAGGGTGGTCCCGTCCGGATGGAGGCGGTCACAAATCACAGCAGAGATGTCATCCTTAATATAAGAAAAGGAATTGACACCCACACTGGCAAAGACCCGGAAGCCCATGCTCTGGAGATACTGGAACATGGGACCCGTCTTGTGCCAGTCGTCCCCGTCAGGCCGGGCACCGTGAGGATAGAAGAGGATGTTGGTGGGCCCTACCAGGGTCCCCACCTCCTCTAGCCACCGCTCGGTATCGTTCTTGACCGACTCCAGGGTGCGCTTCTCGCTGCCCAGGTTGATGTGGCCCCAGGTGTGGGAGCCGAAGGTCCAACCTGTCTCCTTGAGCCGCTCAATCACCGGTTTCACCGCGTCGATCTCACTCTGGCGGTGGGCCTCAAACTCCGGTCTCTTGGGGTCGTTGGGGGCGATGTCCCGGTCGTTCTGGGTCCGGTAGCCCAGAATACCCTGGTAGCCGGTGAGAGAGTAAATGGCCTTGGCTCCGTTGAGGGAAAAGTCGGGGTGCTCCAGGACAAAGTTGTCCAGGATAGGCGTGGCGTCCAGGTCCTGGGTGAGGAAGGTCTCCTTGGTGTTGGGATCGGTGCACTGGGCCCAGATCTGGCCGTCCTCCCCCACCACCAGCTTGGAGGTAAAGCCCTCGGCCAGCATGTAGTCGTAGTAGTTTACATCATCGAAGGAGATGATCAGGGGCTTCTTCCCCTCGGGCAGCATGAGGGTGTTGCGCACCATGTGGGTGCCGCTGTCATCGGTAACCTCGCTCCACACATCCTCCATGGCCACCAGGATATAGCCCTTGTCATAGACGTTCTGGAGGATCTTCTTGTACTCGTCCACCGTCACCATCCAGTCGTCCAGGCCCTTCTGCCGGTCAGCGGGGACGGCGCTTGAGAAGGCGTACTGGGGATAGGCAATGATGGGGTGGAAAAAGAGGTGCTCCACCGGCTGCTCCGGCCCCCACAGCTGGGTGAGCTGGTCGGCAGACCAGTAGTGCCGCACGGCGTCATAAGGGTCAGCAGCCGGCGTAGGAGTGGGTTCCGGGGCGGCGGTCTCCGTCTGGATGGGTTCATGGGTGGGCTGCCATCCGGATGGCTCCTCCTTGGGCCCACAGGCGGACAGGGAGAGGGTTAGGCCCAGGGCCAGCAACAGGGTCACAGGGCGGGCAAGGTGCTTCATGGCTTGTTTCCTCCATCGTGTTCATTGGTATCTGCATCATACGACAAAACACCGGAAAAAGCACTGCAAAGAGGTAACGAATTCGTTACGTTCTTCCACTGTCTCCCCATGGCACCCGCTGCACCAGCAGAATGGAGGCCGCGCCGGTGACGGCGCCGGTCAATATGCTGGCCAACAGCAGCGGCGCCAAGTACACGGCAATGGCCGGCGAGGCCAACACGCCCATGGCGGCCAGGATCTGGCCGGTGTTGTGGGCGGCGGCCCCGGCGATGCACACGCCGAAGAGGGAGAGCCCTCTGACGTGGAGCAAGAGCCACATGACTGCGAAGGCCAGAATGCCCCCGGTGAGGGAGAAGGCCAGGGCGGAGAGATTGCCGCCCACGATGGCGCCCAGTAGACACCGGGCCATCAGGATGCCGAAGGCCTCCCGGGCGGAGAGCCGGCATAGGGCATACACCGTGACCAGGTTGGCAAGGCCCAGGCGCAGGCCCGGGAGGGGGATGAGGATGCTCAGGGGCACCAGGCCCTCGCACACAGAGATGGCAAGGGCCAGGGCGGTGAGCACCGCGCAGCGGGTCAGACGGCGGACAGAGTGTGTCATTCCATACCGCCCCCTCTCAGCCCGTCACGGCGTCGGCTTCCGCCGTGCCGCCGGTGACGGTGATGACCAAGCGATTGGGCAGGCACACGATCTGCCCCCCAGAACGGGAGACCCATCCGGTGTGGACACAGTCCTGGCTGGGGCAGTCGCTATGCGCGACCCGGACCCGCCCCCGCTCCGCCTCCACGGTGATGGGGTATTTGGCACCCGGCACCTCCACGGTGACCGGCTCGTCCAGGTCGCTGAGGGGGATCTCCGCCACCAGCTCATTGTCTAAGACGATCCGGGCGGTGAGAAAGTTGCCGGCTTTGGGCCGAAAGGCAAATAAAATGGCTCCGGCGGCCACCAGCACCACCAGCACCACCAGACCGTCCAGCACCGTAGGCCGGGTGCGGTCAGCGGCGGACGATCTCATAGGTGTAGCCCGCCCCCTCTCCCAGGGTCTCCAGGCCCTCCTCCAGGCCCTGGGTCACATAGACGTGGTCCTCCTCCGTCACCAGGATGAGCTCCATCCCGGCTACGGTGCCCTCGCCGCTCTTCCAGCGGGACAGGGCCTCGTCCGCACCCAGGACGTACAGGGCGGTGGACCAGGCGTCAGCCAGGGCCGGGTCCTGGGCCACCACCGTCACCGAAAGCAGCCCCGACCGGGCCGGATAGCCAGTGGCGGGGTCGATAATATGGTGATAGATCTGGCCGTCGGCCTCAAAATACCGCTCATAGCCCCCAGAGGTGGAGCAGGTCCACCCCGCCGGCAGGGACATGAGGCACAGGTAGTCCTCCCCTTCCCCCTGAGGGTCCCGGACATACACCCGAAAGGGACTGCCATCCGGTTTGGTGCCCAGAGCGGTGATGTTGCCTCCCAGGGCGATGATGGCGGACTCCACCCCATGTTCGGTAAGGGCCTCCACCACATAGTCAGCGGCGGCGCCCTTGGCTATGGCCCCCAGATCCACCGCCTGGCCCGCCACGGGCAGGGCAGCGGTGTCTCCCTCCACCACGGGCAGGTCCCGGGTCAGGGGCAGGAGGGCGTCCAACTCGGCCTGCTCCGGCACCCGGTGGACTGCCGTGGTCTCGCTCTCGGTGGCGCCGAAGCCCCAGGCATCCATCACCGGCGCCAGCACCGGATCAAAGGCCATGCCGCTCTCTACGGCGGCGGCGTTTGCCTTCTCCAGCAGGTCGGTGGTATCCGGGTCGACCTCCACCGCGCTCCCTCCGGCGGCGGCGTTGAGCCGGGTCACATCGCTATCCGACCGGGTCCGGGACCACAGGGCGTCCAGCCGGTTGACCTCCTGCTGAGCGGCCACCAGAGCTTCGGTAGGGTCTCGGTCGTAAGCAGTAATGGACATGGTGGTGTCCATGGCAAAAAAAGATTGGATCACAGGCTCCTGGGTGGAGGCACAGCCCGTGAGGAGTGCCGCGGCGCACAGGAGAGGAACGATACGCTTCATAGTCCGCCTCACTGATCAAGAAAAGATAGGTCGATTGTATCATATCCCGCCCTTCCTGGCAACATAAGTAGGGATCGTCGTTTTTTCTTGTTGCAAAACGGCGGGATTTCTGGTAGAATATCATCCGTTAGACTGGCCATCTTCTGGACCAGTCGTTTTGAGCATCAAACAAGGAGATGGATCCATGGACAAAGAAAAACGCGCGGCGGAGAAGCGCGCGGCCCGTAGCCACAAGGAGGACGTGATCCTGAACCGGGTACTGATCTGGTTCGGAGCCGCCGTAGTGGTGGAGCTCGTTCTACTTCTGCTCAACCGCTATTATGTCAATATCACCACCACGCCTGGTGAGATTGAATTTGCCGGTGCTTTGCTAAAGGCCTGGCCCGCCATCATCGGCGTCACCGCTGTCGGTACCGTTGTCTGCCTGCTCTGGGCCATCTTCCGGGCCAAGAGCGGGAAGCACACCACCCTCCCCGGGGTCCTGTTCGGTGTTTTCCTCACTGCTCTGGTGATCTCGGTGATTACCTATCGTTTCTATGGTACCGGCGTACAGTTCCTCTGCGGAGCCGTTCCCGCCGCCGCTGTACTGGCCCTGGTGTATTACCTCTATCAGCATGAGTTTTTCGCCGTCACCGTCCTCTCCGCCCTGGGTCTTCTGGGCCTGTGGCTTTTCCGCCGGGCTGGTGGGACACATCAGCCCCTGCTGTATGCCTATTTGATAGTGTTGGCGGTGATCCTGGTGGCCGCGGTCCTTCTGTGCCGCTCCATGTCTACTCATGGTGGTTCCCTCACTCTGGGGGGAAACAAGCTCCAGATTTTTGCCCACAACGCCTCCTACGGTATGATTTACCTCACCTGTGCCGTTGTCGCTGTGGCTGTGGTCGCCGCCCTGGTCTTGGGCACCAGCGCCGCCTACTACCTTATTTTTGCCCTGGTGGCCTGGCTCTTTATTATGGCTGTCTACTATACCGTGAAGCTGATGTGATTCTGAGTGGTGCTCTTTCGGGAGTACCACTCTTTTTTACCGAAAAAGGAGCGCCCTCCGTTGGAGGGCGCTCCTTTATGTCGAAATTTGGGCCATACTCTCCTCCTTCTCGATGGGTCCAAAATACTGGGTCCGGTACTTGGCAAAGAGGGTGTCAAAGTCGTGGTCACCTCCGGCATGGAGGTATTTGAGATAAGCATGGGTATCCGGCAGGTGCTGACTGGGGGGGGTGGTCTGCCGGACGATGAGCATGGCCACGTTGGAGCAGTGGTCAGAGATGCGCTCCAGGTTGATGGTGAGCTCCAGGAACTGTGTGCCCAGCTCAATGGTACAGGTGCCGGTCTTAAGGCGCTCCACATGCCGGTTCTTCAGGACCTCCTCTATGAGGTCCACCACCTCCTCTAGAGGCTCCACGTGGAGGGCCAGCTCGTGGTCCCGCTTCTCATAGCACTCCAGCGTAATGTCCAGGGTGGCCTCCACGGCGGTGGTAAGGGCATTCACCTCTTTCCGGGCCACATCAGAGAAAGAAATCTCCCGCTGGTGCATGGTGGTGGCGATCTCAGAGACGTTGACGGCGTAGTCGCCGATGCGCTCAAAGTTGGTGAGGGTATGGAGCAGCTCGGACACCAGGGCACTTTCCGGATCGGTGAGGGCCCGGTCGGTGAGCTTGACCAAATAGCTGTCCAGGGTGTTTTCCAGCTTGTCGATGGTGGCCTCGTTCTCATTGAGGCGCTCCAGCTTTTTCTCATCGTAGTCGGTCAGGAGCTCCACCGCCAGGCGCAGGTCCTCCCGGGCCTTCTCGCCCATGGAAATCACCGCGGACCTGGCCTGCTCCAGAGCCACAGAGGGGGAGGAGAGGAACCGCTCGTCCAGGAGGTTGAACTCCGGAGCGTTGGTATCGCCGGGGACGAGCCGTTCCACGATCTTCACCAGTACCTTGTGGAAGGGCAACAGCAGCAGGGTGCAGCCGATGTTAAATCCCAGATGCAGGTTGGCGATAGAGCCCATGTCCATCACATTGTCCCAGAAGGGAAAGTTGAACAAGGCGTTGCCGATATAGAGGACAGCCAGGAAGAAGGCGGTTCCGATGACATTGAACAGCAGGTGGATCATGGCCGTCCGCTTGGCGTTCCGGCTGGCGCCGATGGAGGAGAGAATGGCGGTGACACAGGTACCGATATTCTGGCCCATGATGAGAGGAATGGCGGTGTTGAAATAGACCAGCCCCGTAGAACTCACCGCCTGGAGGATGCCCATGGAGGCCGAGGAGCTCTGGAGGAGGGCGGTGACGGCGGCGCCCACCAGGATGCCCAGCAGGGGGTTGGAGAAAGCAGAGAAGAGAGACTGGAATTCCGGCAACTCCTGGAGCCCGGAAACGGCCCCCTCCATGGTCTTCATACCGATGAAGAGAAGACCCAGGCCCAGGATGATCTGGCCGATGATGCGCTTCTTTCCGCCCCGGATGAACATATAGAACACTACGCCGATGGCCGCCAGGAGGGGGCCAAGTACGGAGGGATTCAGCATGGCCAGGAAGAGGTTGTCCGAGGATAAATCACCCAGCCGGAGGAGCTGGGCGGTCACAGTGGTACCGATATTGGCGCCCATGATGATACCCACGGTCTGCTCCAGACGCATGATGCCGGCGTTGACGAAGCCCACGCACATCACCGTGGTGGCAGCCGAGCTCTGAATGAGTCCCGTTACCAGGGCACCCAGCAGTACGCCCTTGATCACGTTGCTGGTGAGCCGCTCCAGGATGCTCTCCAAGCGTCCGCTAGAGAGTTTCTCCAAGCCGTCTGTCATGGTGGACATGCCGAAAAGAAAGGTCGCAATGGCTCCGACCAGAGTAATGATATCGGTAATATTCACCTGTAAGCCTCCATATCCCGGGCCCTCACCCGTGGATCAACATCATTTCGGCACAGCGCCTTTGCTGTGCCTGTTATATAAATTATACCGGTCTTTTCCCCCATCGTAAATGGCAGGTAAATGGTTTTGCGCAAGTTTTACGTTTCGGCTAAATCCGACCGTCCGATTTCGTAAAATCGGTCAAAACGCCAGGATGCCTGGGGCTTGCCTTTTCCCGGGAAACAGGGTACGATAGCGTATGAGAGGAATTCTCCCACATACACCGCCCGTCGGACAGGAGGAAAGAACATGGCCCATTTGGAACAGTTACAGAAGTGGATCGACGAGAGCGACAACATTGTTTTTTTTGGCGGTGCCGGAGTGAGCACCGAGTCGGGCATCCCCGATTTCCGCAGTGTGGACGGCCTCTATCACCAGCAGTTTGCCTACCCCCCCGAGGTCATGTTGAGCCACACATTCTACGAGCAGCACCCCGAGGAATTTTTCGACTTCTACCGCAAAAAACTGCTGGTCTCCGGCGCCCAGCCCAACGCCGCCCACCGGAAGCTGGCCGAGCTGGAACAGGCGGGCAAGCTCCGGGCAGTCATCACCCAGAACATCGACGGTCTCCACCAGCTGGCGGGCAGCAAGGAGGTACTGGAGCTCCACGGCTCCACCCTGCGCAACTACTGCGACCGCTGCGGCAAGTTCTATGACACCTCGGTGGTGGCCCAGAGCACCGGCGTCCCCCGCTGCGACTGCGGCGGCACCATTAAGCCTGATGTGGTCCTCTACGAGGAGGCTTTGGACGGAAACATCATGTACCGGGCGGTAGATTACATCCGGAAGGCCGATGTCCTCATCATCGGCGGCACCTCCCTGGTGGTCTATCCCGCCGCTGGGCTCATCGACTACTATGAGGGCAGCAAGCTGGTCCTCATCAACAAGAGCCCCACCGCCATGGACGCCCGGGCCGATCTGATTCTCTCCGGTCCCATCGGCGAGATCCTGGGCGCCATCCAGGTGCGCTGAACCAGAATTGACCCGTAAAACGGGTAAGGCGTCCCGGACCTGTGTCCGGGTCGCCTTTCCCGTTTGTCAAAAGAAAGAGTGGTGGTAAAGTGAGGTGTGAGAGAATATATATGAACACATTTCTGTGTTGCTGTTTGTCTGCCCCACAGCAAAAGAGGCAGTGATTTGTGCTGGGGTCTTGCTGTGCTTATAAGATACCACACGCATAGGGGAAAAGGTTGGCAGAACTTTAAACAACTTTTGAAGATTATGTGAACTGTTCCCGCCCATCCCACAGCGGCGGCGGTTCATCCCCGTTCATTCAGTGTATCTTCATAAAAATGCCGGATATATCGCTTGTCTTTTTCATACAAAAGCGTATAATACTTCTTATACAAAGATAATCAGGAGGGATCTCCATTGCAAGCCTGCCGCACCTGCAAAAAACTGGCCGACACCTTTCAAGCGCGCCTGATCTCCGCCCTCCCCACCATTGTCTTTTATATCATCCAATTTCTGATTGTTTTCTTTGTTTTTAGGGAATCTCTGATTTAATCCGCACTACCATAAAGGCTCCGGATGTGGGATAATAACACTATCAACGCAATGGTGGTGTATGGGGATGAAGAAACAGGAAACATTTACGGATA
>NZ_JBQHTM010000018.1:0-57282 GCF_052065695.1 Intestinimonas sp. HCP28S3_D6 | reverse complement strand
TAGTGATTGCCCTCCCTTGGAAGAAGTTGTGTGCAAACTTCATTCTACCATGTGGGGAAAATCACTATGGATTTTTTCTTAGGTGTCCAACTTCATTTTACAATCGACCGTCCTTTTACGTCACAGAAAGACAAAGAAACGAGGCGTACAACCACGCTTAAAGTTCCCCCTCATCCGGCCCTTCGGGCCACCTTCCCCCCAGGGGAAGGCTTTATAAGGAAGAGTGAAGAAGGAAGAGGGGCGGCGGGGGCACCCCCCTGCCCCCATTCCTTGACAATCCCCGTACAGTGAGATAAAATGAGTCCGACCGCAGGACAAATCGAATACAGGGGCGCTGGACGCAAGTCCGGCTGAGATGCAGGGGAATAGCGCTTCCCCCGGTCCCTTGAACCTGATCCGGGTAATGCCGGCGTAGGAAGAGGATTCGGCCTTTTGTCGTTTCTCCCGTACCGCATTGCGCAGAAGTTACCAGGTTTGCGCTGCGGTACATTTTTGCAAAGGGAGAAATTTGTATGGACAACACCGCGTATGTCAAACCCAGGGCCCGCCGCAAAAACACCACCCGCATGCTCTGTGAGGGCGCCATCATGGTGGCTCTGGCCCAGATTCTTAGCTATATCAAGCTCATGGAGCTGCCCAACGGCGGCTCCCTCACCCCCGCCATGTTCCCCATCCTCCTCTTCGCCCTGCGCTGGGGCCTGAAGGACGGTCTGCTGGCCGGCTTCGTCTTTGGCCTTCTCCAGCTCATCTTTGACGGCGCCTACGCCTGGGGCTGGCAGTCCATGCTGCTGGACTACCTGCTGGCCTTCACCCCTCTGGGCCTGGCCGGTCTCTTTAAGGGCAAGGCCTGGGGCATCTTCCCCGGCACCGTGCTGGGCTGCGCCGCCCGCTTCGTCATCCACTACATCAGCGGCGTCACCATCTACCGCATCTACGCCCCCACCGAGGTGCTGGGGACGGTCTTTGATAACCCTGAGCTCTATTCCCTGGTCTACAACGGCTCCTACATGCTCCCCAACACCGTGCTGGCCCTGGTCATCGCGGCGCTGCTGTATGTGCCCATGAAGAAATACTATGCTGGGAGCGATCTTATCAGATAAGGTGTGATTTGATTGGGCAAATTTACGGGTGTGCTGCTGGCCAGCGACTTTGACGACACCCTGGTGGGGGACAGCTGTGTCCTCTCCCCCGCCAACCGGGCGGCGTTGGAGCACTTCACCGCCGAGGGCGGGGTGTTCACCGTCTCCACCGGCCGGGCCAAGCGGACCTTCGCCCCCTATGCCCACACCGTACCCATCAACGCTCCGGTGATCCTGGCCAACGGGGCCATGCTCTATGACTTTTCCGCCGACCGGGTGGTGGTGGACCTGCCCCTCCCGGAGACGGCGGCGGCCGACCTCAACGAGCTGAGCGAGGAGATGCCCGAGTTGGGCATCGAGTGCTACCACGGGGACGACGTCTACATCCACCGCCCCAACGCCCACACCCAGCGCCACGTGGAGCGGGTCAAGACCACCTGGACCGAGCGGTCCCTGCTGGACATGCCCACCCCCTGGAACAAGGCGGTGATCCAGGCCGACCACGAGGTGCTGCTGAAGGCCCAGGCGGTCATCCGGGAGCGCTGGGGGGACCGGTACGAGGCCATCTTCTCCAACGCCGTGCTGCTGGAGTGCACCGCAAAGACGGCCAGCAAGGGCGGCATGGTCCTGAAGCTGGCGGAGCTGCTGGGCATCCAGCGGGAGAACATCTACTGTGCCGGGGACAACCAGAACGACATCCCCATGCTCTCCGTGTCGGCCATCCCCTTCGCCCCGGGCAACTGCGCCCAGGCGGTGAAGGACTGGGGGGCCACCGTGCTGCGGCCCTGCGAGGAGGACTTCATGGCCCAGGTGGTGGGGATTCTGGACCTGCGCTACGGCGGCTGAAGCCCTCCGGGGCTTGACAAACGGCCCGGAAACGGATAAGATACTGTTCGCATATATGGAAAACGCGCGGAAAAGGACAGGTACCGCCCCCATCGCCGCACAGAGAGCCGCCGTATTGGTGCAAGGCGGAGGACGAGGGGACGGGAGGATCACCTTGGAGCGGCCCGCTGAACGGTCAGTAAGCGGGGACGGCAGGCACCGTTATCGGCCATGAAGTGGTCCGGGCATGTCCCGGGCAATGAGAGTGGTACCGCAGAGGTTTACGCGCCTTTGTCTCTTGAAGAGACAAAGGCGCGTTTTGTTTGGAGGGAATGCTGTGGAAGTTATGTGTCCAGACTGCGGAAAGCCCATGGAGGCCGGTCGTATTTTTGGTAAGATCCCCTTGCTGTGGAGTCCCAAGGATAAAAAATTCACCCTGATCAAGGGCAAGGAGGACGTGAGCCTGATCAAAGGACGCTTCCCCGAGGCCTGGATCTGCAAGGATTGCCAGACGGTGATTTTTCACTATGGAGAGGCCGCCCGGGCCCCCTCCGCAAAGAGTTCAAAATAAAAAATTCAGATAAAAGGAGAACACACCCATGGATTACAACCAGACCGTCCATCTGCCCCAGACCGACTTCCCCATGCGTGCCGGACTGCCCAAGCGTGAGCCCGACATGCTCCAGGAGATGTACGACCACGACCTCTATAAGAAGATGGTGGCCCGCAACGACGGCAAGCCCACCTTCGTGCTGCACGACGGCCCTCCCTACGCCAACGGCAACATCCACATCGGCACCGCCCTCAACAAGATCCTCAAGGACATCATCGTCAAAGAGAAGAACATGACGGGCTTCTGCGCCCCCTATGTCCCCGGCTGGGATACCCACGGCCTGCCCATCGAGTCCGCCGTGCTCAAGGATAAGAGCGTGAAGCGGGAGGAGATGACCACCGCCCAGTTCCGCACCAAGTGCCGGGAGTATGCCGAGAGCTACATCGCCAAGATGACCGAGCAGTTCAAGCGCCTGGGCGTCCTGGGCGAGTGGGACAACCCCTATATCACTTTGCTCCCCGAGTTCGAGGCCAAGCAGATCGAGGTCTTTGGCAAGATGGCCGAGAAGGGCCTCATCTACAAGGGCATGAAGCCGGTGTACTGGTGCCCCCACGACCAGACCGCTCTGGCCGAGGCCGAGATCGAGTACGCCGACGACCCCTGTACCACCATCTTTGTCAAGTTCCCGGTGAAGGACGACAAGGGCAAGCTGGGAGCGTACACCGACCTCTCCAAGACCTACTTCGTGATCTGGACCACCACCCCCTGGACCATCCCCGGCAACTTCGCCATCTGCCTCAACGCCGAGTTCGACTATGTCCTCCTCCAGGTGCCCTCCGGCGACGTGTATATCCTGGCCAAGGACCTGGCCGAGAGCGTGTGCAAGGCCGCCCACATCGACTTCGACGCCTGCAAGGTGCTGGCCACCCTGAAGGGCAGCGAGTTCGAGCTCATGACCGCCAAGCACCCCCTCTTCGACCGGGAGTCCGTCATCCTCAACGGCGAGCACGTCACCCTGGACGCCGGCTCCGGCTGCGTCCACACCGCCCCCGGCTTCGGCGCCGAGGACTTCCAGATCTGCCAGCAGTACGACAAGGCCGGCCTCACCCACATCGGCGTGCCCGTGCCGGTGAACGCCAAGGGCGTCATGACCGACGAGCGCTACAACGGCCAGTTCTACGCCAAGGGCAACGACATGGTGGTGGCCGACCTGGAGGCCGAGGGCTTCCTGGTGGCCAAGGAGAACATCACCCACTCCTACCCCCACTGCTGGCGCTGCAAGAACCCCATCATCTACCGGGCCACCGAGCAGTGGTTCTGCTCTGTGGAGGCCATCAAGGACACCGCTGTGGCCGCCTGCGACGGCATCCAGTGGCACCCCGGCTGGGGCAAGGAGCGCATGATCTCCATGATCTCCGAGCGCAACGACTGGTGCATCTCCCGTCAGCGCGTCTGGGGCGTGCCCATCCCCATCTTCTACTGCGACGACTGCGGCGCCGACATCGTGACCCCCGAGACCATCGCCCACGTGGCCCAGCTCTTCCGTGAGCACGGCTCCAATATCTGGTTCGACAAGGAGGCCAAGGACCTGCTGCCCGAGGGCTTCGTGTGCCCCAAGTGCGGCAAAGCCCACTTCTCCAAGGAGACCGACATCATGGACGTGTGGTTCGACTCCGGCTCCACCTGGGCCGCCGTGGCCGCCGAGCGTCCCTACCTGAAGTATCCCGCCGACCTCTACCTGGAGGGCGGCGACCAGTACCGCGGCTGGTTCCAGTCGAGCATGCTCACCTCCATCGCGGTGAACGGCGTGGCCCCCTACCACCAGATCGCCACCCACGGCTGGACCGTGGACGGCGAGGGCAAGGCCATGCACAAGTCCCTGGGCAACGCCGTCTCCCCCGACGAGGTCATCAAGGAGTACGGCGCCGACATGCTGCGGCTGTGGGTGGCCTCCGCCGACTACACCCAGGACATGCGCATCTCCAAGGAGATCATGAAGCAGCTCTCCCAGGCCTACCTGAAGATCCGCAATACCGCCCGGTACATGCTGGGCAACCTGTGCGACTTCGACCCCGACACTGACGCCGTGGCCCTGGACAAGCTGATGGACCTGGACCGCTACGCCCTCCACGCCCTCAACGAGCTGGTGAAGGCCGTCCGGGCCGCCTATGACCGCTACGAGTTCCACGGGGTTTATCGCGCCGTCTACAACTTCTGCGTGGTGGACATGTCCAACTTCTACCTGGACATCATCAAGGACCGGCTCTACTGCGGTGCGGAGGCCGAGCGCCGCTCCGCCCAGACCGCCCTCTACTATATCCTGGACGGCATGACCCGCCTCATCGCCCCCATCCTGGCCTTCACCTCCGACGAGATCTGGCACGCCATGAAGCATGCTCAGAGCGTGGACGCCGAGAGCGTGCTGCTCAACGACATGCCCTCTGACAACGCCGCCTTCACCCTGAGCACCGCCGATCAGGAGCGCTGGGGCAAGCTCATCTCCCTGCGCGACGCCGTCAACAAGGCCCTGGAGAACGCCCGCAACGCCGGCGTCTTCAAGAAGGCCCAGGACACCGAGGTCACCCTGTCCGTCTCCGCCGACGACGCGGCCTTCCTGAAGGACGTGGACCTGGCCTCCCTGTGCATCGTCTCCAAGGTTACCGTCACCACCGAGCACCTGGAGGGCGAGAAGAACGAGGAGTCCCTCATCCCCTGCACCATCGCCGTCAAGCTGTCCGAGGCCCCCAAATGCCCCCGCTGCTGGAACCACTGCGACACCATCGGCACCGCCGGTCACCACGCCGAGCTGTGCGACCGCTGCGCCGCCGTGGTGGGCGAATAATCATAACGCCATAAATCAAAAGAGACGTTCACCGACCGGTGAACGTCTCTTTTTCTATGTGGATGGGGCCGTAGAGGAACTCATATTCCCGAATGTGAAAGCGGAGGAGCTGACGGACGTGGCTGGACAGGGTGCGGTTGGCCTGGGCGGCCAGATAGGCGGCCTTTGCCTTGGTATCCCGGTCTACCTGCACGGAGATGGTCTGGTCTTTTTTCGGATAAGACATATTACTCACTCCTTTTGTATCTATATAATATCATATAGATACACCATGTCAATATCTTTTTGAATCTTTTAGAACTATTGAGACAATACCAAAAGGCAGATATGATGGTAGCATCTATTAGAGTCATAAGGAGTGACCGTGATGTCTGTGCAGGCCAATCCCTACCCCCTGCGGCTGGAAAAAGAGCATATGGACAAGATCCGTGTACTGGCCAAGGAGGGCCGCCGCTCCATCAATATGCAGCTGTGTATTGCCGTGGAGAGCTACTTGAAGGCATACGAACAGGAACACGGGGAGATCGTGACCGAGGAGTAGGGGCGGCTATTAGCCGCCCGCCGCGGCAGCATGGCATCCCCTTTGTGTGGGGCGCGACGTCGTCGGGGCAAAGTCCGCACCGCTCACCCCGGCCTGACGGCCAGGTCTCGCTTCGCTCCCTTGCCCCTCCTCTCCCCAGAAAAGCGCTGCGCGCTTTCCCGGGGCCCCTGATTGCGCGCCAAACCACCCCACGATTCTCTCTTGCTTATGGAGGAACGGCCTCCGGCGGCCTACTTTCGGGTGGCCGAAAGTAGGCAAAGGCCAGTCGGGAAGGGGGGATTTCGATTTCCCCCCTTCCCGACACCCATCCCCCTTGAAACGACCAAGCACAGGGGGGCTGCGGCCCCCCTATTGGATGTACCCCCCAGGCTCTCCTACCGTTCCGTCACTTGCACCGGCGGCTTACTCCGTAACGCCGCCGGTGCTCCGGCGTAGGGGCGGCTATCAGCCGCCCGTTAAACAACGCCGCAACTCGCACCCACTACGCCTCGACACCCGCCCACGCAGGCGGCGAAAAAAGTGAGGATCGAACCACAGCCTTTCCCTGTTCTACCGACGGAGTCTCCTGTGGACGGTGCTGGTCCTCAACGGGGGCGTAAAGACGGGCCGCCGGATTCCTATTTGGAGCCACTCAACCCACACGGGAGCCCCTTTTTCCTTGGATTCCAAAAACCGTTCTTTTTCCAGCAGGGAAAAAGAAACGGGTTTTGAACCGTCTCCCCCGTCCTTTCACGTAACAGAAAGCAATGAGCCAAAACGTGGTTTAGCGGGCGGATGATATCCGCCCCTACCCCCACCTTTGCGATGTGGTGCCGTGAGCGCGTCTGGGAAGCCGCGCCCCACTTTTTTGACTTTTCACCAAACAGTCAGCCCCCAGGGGAAGGCTGTGGGGTGCCTTGATCTGCCCAAAACGCAAAAAACGCGGGACCGCTTCAAACGGTCCCGCGTTTTTCATGTACTCACTTGATCTCGTAGTCCTTCCCGAACTGAAGGTGTTCCAGATCAATGCTCAGGCGCTTGGTGGGTTCCTCGTCCTCCGGCTCCGTGGCCTTGACCGGCTGTGCCATCTCAGCGGCCAGGCGCTCCGGGCTCACCTTGACCTTGCGCTCGGGCTCACCGTCATGGTCCACAAAGGTGGCGGTGAGGTCGCTGTAAAGCCCGCCGGGGCGCTCATCCTCCTGAGGAATGTCGTCCTCCTCCTCGGCCCGGGCCGGAGCGGGGACCTCCTCCTGGGCAATGCGGTCCACGGTGGCCTGGATCTCCTCGGCGGCGGCCTCCACCGGGTCGGCGGGGGCGGCAGGCTCGGGGGTGAGCTTGCCCAGACTGCCCAGGTAGTCCAGCTCGTGCTGGTAGAGCTCCTTGAGCTTGGCCACATAAGCGGTGGTGGCGTTCTGGGCGGCGGTGAGCCGCAGCTGTTCGGCCTCCACCTCCCGGCGCAGACCCTGGACACGGGCCTTGGCCTCTTCCTCAGCCTGATGCACCATGGTTTCCTTGCTCTCCTGGGCCTCTTTCACGATCTCATCGGCCATCCGCTGGGCGGTGAGCAGGGTCTTGCGCATGGCCTCCTCGGTGGAGCGGTACTCCTCCACCTTGTCCACCAGCACTTTCATCTTGCTCTTGAGGACGGCGTTCTCCTTGTAGAGCGTGGTATAGTCCTCGGTGAGCTGGTCCAGAAACTCGTCCACCATGGCCATATTGTAGCCGCCGAAGCCCGCCTTGGCAAAGGCGTGCTCGGAGACCTCCTGCGGCGTCAGCATAAAGGGTCACTCCCCGCTATTATAATCTCTTTTTGGTCGTCGTCGGCGCGCCGGGGCGCCAGAACGATATGTTAGAAGTAGAGACCGTTGTTCTCCAGTTCGTCGATGAGATCGCCCAGAATGTCCACGTTGTAGGGGGTGATGATGTAGGTGGAGATGGCCACCTTCTTGATCTTACCCTCGTTGGCGTAGGCCACGCCGGAGAGGAAGTCCAGCAGACGCCGGGCGATGTCCTTGTTGGTCTGCTCCAGGTTGAGGACCACGGTGCGCTTCTCCCGCAGGTGGTCGGCGATCTCGGCAGCGTTCTCAAAGCGGTCGGGCTTCACCAGCACCACCTGGAGCTGGGTGGTGGTGTGAATGTTGACCACCTTGTTGCTCCGACGGGGCTCAGGCTCGGCGGCGTAGATGGCGCCGGTGCTCTCACGGATGTCCCGGATCTTCTCCTTGCGCTCGGTGCGGGGGGCAGGGGCGTCATAGTCGTCGAACTCCTCATCGTCTTCCTCGTCCTCATAGGGACGGGCCAGACGCTTGATCTCATCAATGAATCCCATAGCGGTAACTTCCTTTCATTCTTCCTCACGCTGCCGGTCCCGGCAGGTTCAGGGGTGCATGGGGGGCCGGGGACCAAAGAGGGCGGTCCCCACCCGCACCAGGGTGGCGCCTTCCCGGATGGCGTCCTCATAATCGCCGCTCATACCCATGGACAGACAGTCTATATCAGTGTCATTATCCCCTATTTGACGTCTTATGTCAACATAAAGCTGCCGGGTAGCGGCAAAAAATCTCCGGTTGTCGCCGGGCTGGGCGGCCACGGGCGGAATGGCCATAAGGCCCCGGAGCCGCACATGGGGCAGGTCCATGGCCTGGCGGGCCAGGGCGGGCAGGTCCTCGGGGAGACAGCCCCCCTTGCTCTCCTCCCGGCCGATGTTGACCTCCAGCAGGACGTCCTGGACCAGGTTGAGCTTTTCGGCCTGGCGCTCAATGGCCTCCAGGAGCCGGGGGGAGTCCACCGACTCGATGAGGTCCACCCGGCCCACCACGAACCGGACCTTGTTGGTCTGCAAATGGCCGATGAAGTGGACCTTGGCGCCGTCGTAGGCGTAGTCGTCCAGGTGCCCGGTGAGCTCCTGGACCCGGTTCTCGCCGCAGATGGTGATGCCGGCGGCGATGGCGGCCCGGATGGTGTCCGAGGTCTGGACCTTGGTGGCGGCCACCAGGGCGATCTCCGCCGGGTCCCGGCCGGCCTCCAGGGCGGCCCGGGCCATATTGGCCTTTACCCGGGCAATATTTTCTTCCAGTGACATGGTGCGTTCCCTCCTGTCTTTCTCTGGGATCATTTGGTCATGACCTTGCCGTCATAGAGCTCGTCCGAGGAGACAATGACCTGGTCTCCGGCGCGGAAGGCGGTCTTGAGCTGGTTGTCGGTGGGCACATCGGGGAGCACCGCCTGGACCAGGTAGTAGTCGCCGTCGTCGGCCAGGATCTCCACCGCCTTGAACTCGGCCTGGGCGGCGGTGAGGACGTAGACGCCGATGACCTGCTTGGTGGTGGTCTCCCCGGTCTCCGGGTCGGTGACCTCCCGGTTCTCGGTGCGCACCGCCTTCTTGGGTACCCGGATGCCGCTCAGGCTGTTAAAGACGATGTCCACCGTCTGCTTGCGGAGCATGCTGGTGTCGGCCAGGTTTCGGGTGGAGGAGAGGATCACCAGGCAGGCGTTGTCCTGTGCCTGGCCCACCCGCTCAATCTTCATGGAGACCTCCCCCGACCAGTCCCGGGAGAAGCGCACCCGCACCGACCGGCCCGCCACCAGCCGCTCGGCTACCTCCGGCGAGACGGTGGTGGCCAGATACCACTTGGAGCTGGTGATGAGCTTGCCCACGGCGCCGGTGGGGGCGGCGGGGTCCTGGGTCATGAGCTGCTTGAGGCCGGTGGCGGTGAGGGTCTCCAGCATATCGGGGTAGAGGGTGGACTCGTAGCCGTCGGCCATGGCGGAGAAGGTCCCCGAGCAGGGAGCGTAGACGGTGGTGGTGTCCAGGGCGGAGGCGCTCTGGAGGGCCTGGATCTGGCCGTCCAGGGCGGTAATGGCGGCGGAGAGCTCGTCCACCCCGGCGTCGCTGGTGTAGCCGTGGCGGATGACCAGACTTTTGAAGGAGAGGGACTGCTCCTCCAGGCTGGTGAGGTCGCCGTAGGCGGCGGCCGTCCGCAGGCCCACCATGGCGTCCACAATGCTCTGGTCCAGGTGGCTGGTGTCGGAGCCGTCCTGGCCCTGGAGGGCGTATTTGGGCTGTTCCTCCTCCAGCATCAGGGTGCGCAGCTGGCGGCGGCGGTCCAGGGCGCTCTCGTCCTGGTAGAGGTAGGCCACGGCCGCCCCGGCGCGGACCTTCTCCCCCTGGTCGGGGAGCACGTCCACGATGGCGGCGGTCTGGCCGGTGACCACCGTCTCGGCCCGGATGAGCAGTCCGGTGGCCTCCACGGCGTCGTCCACCGTGTGGGCGTAGGTGGTCACGGTGTAGGTCCGGTCATCCAGGCTGCGGAGAACGGAGAAGAGAAGGTAGGCGCACACCATGAAGAACATGAGAACAATCATGATGCGGGTGATGACGGTACCCTGTTTCATAGGTCAAGATCCTCGATTTCTGCCCATTCCCTCCCCCGCTGGCGGGTCAGCCCTCCTGGGCCGGTTCCCCCTCCAGGGGCACCGCCCGCTCCGGGACGATGGTGGAAATGGCGTGCTTGTAAATGATCTGCTGCTTGTTGTCGGTCATGAGGACCACCACGAAGGAGTCAAAGCCGGTGATGATCCCCCGGAGCTGATAGCCGTTCATGAGGAAGAGCGTCACCCCCATCCGGCTGCGGCGGGCCCGGGTGAGAAAGGTGTCCTGAAGGTTGAATCTGGTCTGCATGGTATGTACACTCCTCTTTCTGTTGGAATGTACCCATCATATACCAAATTCTTCCATATATGCTGTCACTTTCTGTCGGCCCTGGGCCAGGTCGGGGGCATTTTCCCAGGTGACATACCGGATGCCGGGGGTGCGGCGGAACCAGGTGAGCTGCCGCTTGGCATACTGCCGGGAGCGGAGCTTGACCTCGGCCACCGCCTGGGCGATGGGCTCCTCCCCCCGGAGGGCGGCGGCGAACTCCTTGTAGCCGATGGCCTGCATGGAAGTGGCGGTGGGGGGCACGCCGGAGGTGAGGAGGTTCCGGACCTCCTCCTCCAGGCCGGCCTCCATCATCAGGTCCACCCGGCGGTCAATGCGGTCCCACATGTCTTCCCGCCGGGCGAAATTGAGGCACACCCGCAGGGCGTCGTACTTGGGGGGAAGGCTCCGGGTCCGCTCGTCGTGGGCGGTGATGGTCTCCCCCGTCTCGTACCACACCTCCAGGGCCCGGAGGATGCGCTTTTCATCGTTGGGATGAAGCTTCTCCGCCCGGTCCGGGTCGATGCGCCGGAGCTCTTCGTGGAGGGCGGGCAGGCCCTCCTCCCTGGCCCGGGCCTGGAGCCTTTCCCGCCAGGCGCCGGTGAAGGGGGCAAAGTCCCGGCCGGCGACGAGGTTGTCGATGTAGAGGCCGGTGCCCCCCACCACGATGGGGAGCTTTCCCCGGGCGAGAATGTCCCGGACGCAGGCGTCGGCGTCGTGGACGTACCGGGCCACGGAGTAGTCCTCCGCCGGGTCGGCCACGTCCAGCATGTGGTGGGGGACGCCCCCCATCTCTTCCGCCGTGGGCTTGGCGGTGCCGATGTCCATGCCCCGGTAGATCTGCATGGAGTCGGCGGAGACCACCTCGCCGTCCAGGGCCTGGGCCAGAGCCACCCCCAGGGCGGTTTTGCCCGAGGCCGTAGGGCCGCAGAGGACCAGCAGCTTGGGTTGATGTTCCATGGAGACCTCCTTTCGGGGTGATGGGGTTGGATGAGAGCCTTCCCCTGGGGGAAGGTGGCTGGCCGAAGGCCAGACGGATGAGGGGTAGCCTTGCGGCGTGGTTTATGTTACGGCCCGTGGGACTACTTTCCTTGTGAGGTGCGGCGCATCTCTTAAAACCTTCCCCCTTGCAGGGGGAAGGTGGCGGCATAGCTGCCGGATGAGGGTGCGCTAAGTGTTCCCTCAAGGAACGGTCAAAGACCGTTTCTTTTTCCCTGCTGGAAAAAGAACGGTTTTTGGAATCCAAAGAAAAAGGGGCTCCCGGGTGGGTTGAGTGGTCCCAAATAGGAATCCGGCGGCCCGTCTTTACGCCCCCATAGAGCACCGGCACCGTCCACAGGTGACTCCGCCGGTGGAACAGAGAAAAGCCGTGGTTCTATCCCCACTTTTTTCGCCGCCTGCGCGGGTGGGTGTCGGGACGTGGCACCCGCTGCCTGATATTCCCTTTGCTACGGCGCGGGGCGGTATTTATCGCTGTGTGGGCAGGCGTCGCGGCGTGCGGTGCGGCTCCGTCTCTCACCTATTCACTCTTCACTTTTCTCTCTTCCTTTTATTTGTGGGGCGCGACGACCCCGGCGCGCCAAACCACGCCCCGTAGATTGGGTAAGGGCGGATAGCATCCGCCCGCTGGCCTTACGCCCGCTTGAAGAGCTTCTCCAGCTGATTCCGGGTGAGCTCGATGGCCACAGGGCGGCCGTGGGGGCAGTATTTGACCTCCCCCGACATGACGGCTTCGGCCACCCGCTCCAGCTCGGGGGGACCGTTCTTCTGACCCCCCTTGATGGCGGCCTTGCAGGCCATGGTGGCCAGCAGGTGGTCCCGCACCCCGTCGGGGTCGGTCCGCCGGGCGGACAGCAGGTCCCCGGCCAGCTCCAGGAGGGTGGCCTCCACCTCACCGGCGTCCACATAGTCGGGACACTGGCGGACCACCACCGCCCCGCCGCCGAAGTCCTCACAGGAGAAGCCGAACCGCTCCAGCTCGTCGGTGTGCTCCAGCAGGGCGGCACACTCCTCCGGGGCGGGGGTGAACACCACCGGCGTCAGGAGCATCTGTACCATGGGGGTGTATCCCGCCGCCTTCAGCTTGTCGAAGTTCATCCGCTCATGGGCGGCGTGCTTGTCGATGATGAAAGCCTTGTCCCCCTGCTCCACCAGAACGTAGGTCTGGAAGAGCTCCCCCCGGACGGTCCAGAGTTCCGGTTCCGGCTGGGGTTCCGGCTGGGTGATCTGAGGCTTTGTCTCCACCGCCGGGACGGGTTCGGCCGTCGGCTCCGGCGCGGCTTTGACAACGGGTGTGGGCACCGTCTCCGGCTCCCGTGTGGGCGCTGCCGTGGGGACGGCCTCCTCTTTTACCGGCTCCGTCTCTGACTTCACCGGGGCGGGCTTTGCAAAGACCGGCTTTGCGAAATCGTGAATAGGCATTCCGCCAGTCTGCCGCACCGGGGGGACGGACTCCCGCCGGGGGGCCTCCGTTTTGGGCCGGGCCGGGGCCCAGGTTTTGGGCTGGCTCCGGGTCTGGACGGCCCGGCGGTACTCCTCCGATGACAGGTTGAGGAAGGTCTGATTGGGGGTGACGGTGTCGTGGCCGGCGGGTTTTCTGGGGGCGTCCAGGTGGGCCTGGGGAGGCTTGGCATTGGCCTCCAGCGCCCCCAGCACGGCGTGGTAGACGGCGTCAAAGATCTTCTTCTCGCTGACGAACTTGACCTCGGTCTTGGCGGGGTGGACGTTGACGTCCACGCCGTTGAGCCGGGTGGTGAGGTGGAGGACGCAGGCGGGGAACTTGCCCACCATGCGCTGGTTCTGGTAGGCCTGCTCCAGGGCGGCCATGAGGAGGCGGGACTTGATGAAGCGGCCGTTCACAAAGAAGAACTGGTAGTTCCGGGAGCCCCGGCAGCAGGCGGGCAGGGAGGCGAAGCCCTCCACGGTGACGGCGTCCTCGCCGGAGCCCTTCACGGGGAGCATGCCCAGGGCCAGTTCCCGGCCCAGCACGGCATAGAGGGCGGACTGGAGCTTGCCGTCTCCGGGGGTGAGGAGCTCCTGTTTGCCGTCCCGGAGGAATTTGAAGGAGACGCCGGGCCGGGCCAGGGCCTCCCGCTGGACGGCGGCAAAGACGGCGGCCCCCTCGGCAGTGTCCTTTTTCATGAACTTGAGCCGGGCGGGGGTGTTGTAGAAGAGGTCCCGCACCACCATGGTGGTGCCCTGGGGACAGCCGGCCTCCTCCCTGCCGGTGACCACGCCGCCCTCCAGGGTGAGGGCCACCCCCAGGTCGTTGCCGTCGGCCCGGGTGAGCACCTCGATGCGGGACACGGCAGCGATGGCGGCCAGAGCCTCGCCCCGGAAACCCAGGGTGCCGATGGCGGCCAGGTCGTGCTCGGTGCGCACCTTGCTGGTGGCGTGGCGGAGGAAGGCGGTCTCCACGTCGATGGGGGGGATGCCGCAGCCGTTGTCGGTCACCCGGATGTAGGACATACCGCCGTGCTGGATCTCCACGGTGACGGCGGCGGCGCCGGCGTCGATGGCGTTTTCCAGCAGCTCCTTCACCACCGAGGCGGGGCGTTCCACCACCTCGCCGGCGGCGATGAGGTCGGCCACGTGGCTGTCCAGGACTTGAATGTGGGGCATGGTGTCACCAGCTTTCTGCGGAGAGGATCAGAGGAGGGCCATGGCCAGGCTCAGGCCGTTGAGGGCCATGTGGAGGGCGATGGCCGACCAGATGGAGCCGCCCTTGTCGTAGCACCAGGTGAGGGCGGCGCTCATGGGGAGGTAGCGGACCAGCAGGAGCAGATAGGCGGGGTCGGGGCCCATGGGGGTCCACACAAAGGGAAGGACGCAGAAGAGGTCGTAACCCAGGATGGACACGGCGAAGGCCAGGCCCCGGCTGTACCGCCGCAGGCTGCCGAAGAGGAGCCCCCGGAAGAGGACCTCCTCCATGATGGGCATGAGGAGGACCAGCACGGCCACGGTGGCGGGGGGCGAGAGGAAGAAGGAGTCGGCGTAGGAGGCGGGGTTGGGGTCCTCCACTGGCAGGGGGAGGAGGGAGAAGAGGACCTGGAGGACGCCGCCCCCCACCAGACCGGCCAGGAAGGCGGTGAGATTTTCGGGCAGGTCGTCCAGGAGAATGTCGAAGCCCTGGCGCAGGAAGCTCCAGAAGAGGAGCAGGGTGGCGCACAGGAGAAGGAAGTAGTAGATGAGACTGAACTCGGGGGCCTGGAGGAAGAAGTCGAAGCGCTGGCTCAGCAGCATCTGGAGCCACCCCATGACCAGGGGGAAGACCAGCAGGTAGAGGACAAAAAACACCCAGCCCCGGCAGAATTCCGACGGGGTAAAGCGGGCTTTCCACTGTCGTTTGGGGTACATGGGAAGGGCCTCCTTCGGGTGTTTGTGGGAACGGCGGCCCCACATCCATCATATCAACTGTCCTTACAGAAGTTTTTTCAGCTCATAGACCAGATTGAGGGCCTCGATGGGGGTGAGGGTGTCCAGGTTGGTCTGCCGCAGGCGCTGGGCCACCTGGTTGGCCCCCATGTCCAGGAAGGACACCTGGTCGTCGGCGGGGGCCTGGACGGGGGCGGGGGCGGGACAGCCCTGACTCTCCAACTCGGACAAGATGTCCCGGGACCGGCGGATGACCCGGTCGGGCACCCCGGCCAGGGAGGCCACCTCGATGCCGTAGCTCTGGTCGGCGGGGCCGGGGACGATCTTTCGCAGGAAAATGACGTCGTCCTTCCGCTTCTTGGCGGCCACGTTGTAGTTCTTCACCCCGGGGATCTCCCCCTCCAGGCAGGTGAGCTCGTGGTAGTGGGTGGCGAAGAGGGTCTTGCAGCCCAGGCGGCGCTTGTCGGCGCAGTATTCCAGCACCGCCCGGGCGATGGCCATGCCGTCGTAGGTGGAGGTGCCCCGGCCGATCTCGTCCAGGATGAGGAGGCTCTTGGGGGTGGCGTTCTTCAGAAGCTCGGCCACCTCGGTCATCTCCACCATGAAGGTGGACTGTCCGGCGGCCAGGTCGTCGCTGGCGCCGATGCGGGTGAAGACCCGGTCCACCACGCCGATGCGGGCGCTCCTGGCGGGGACGAAGGACCCCATCTGGGCCATGAGCACCGTGAGGGCGGTCTGGCGCATGTAGGTGGACTTGCCCGCCATGTTGGGGCCGGTGATGATGGCCACCAGGTTGTCCTTGCCGTCCAGGTGGACGTCGTTGGGGACGAAGAGGGCGTCCTTGAGCACCTTTTCCACCACCGGGTGGCGGCCCTCCACGATGTCCAGGCGGTCGGAGAGGTCCACCTCCGGCTTGCAGTAGCGGCCCTCGGCGGCCACGGCGGCGAAGGAGAGGAGCACGTCCACCTGGGCCACGGCGGCGGCGGTGCGCTGGACGGCGTCCACCTGAGCGGCGGCGGCTTCCCGAAGCTGGCAGAAGAGCTCGTACTCCAGGGCGGTGAGCTTGTCCTGGGCGGAGAGGATGGTGTGCTCCATCTCCTTGAGCTCCTGGGTGATGAAGCGCTCACAGTTGACCAGGGTCTGCTTGCGGATGTAGTCCTCGGGGACCTGGTCGTAGTAGGACTTGGAGACCTCGATGTAGTAGCCAAAAACCTTGTTGTAGCCCACCTTCAGGCTCTTGATGCCGGTGCGCTCCTTCTCCCGGGCCTCCACCTGGGCCACCATGCCCTTGCCGTTGGTCTGGATGTCCCGGAGGTAGTCCACGTCGGCGTTCCAGCCGCCCCGGATGAAGCCGCCCTCCCGGACGGAGAAGGGGGGCTCCTCCACCAGGGCACGGTCCAGGGTGTCCCGGAGGGCGGGCAGGTCGTCCATGGCCTCCCGGAGGACGGTTAGGAGGGACGAGGAGAAGGGGGACAGAAGCTCCCGCAGCCGGGGAAGCTTCCCCAGGCCGGAGGAGAGGGCGGTGAGGTCCCGGGCCCCGGCGGTGCCGTAGACGATGCGGCCGATGAGCCGCTCCAGGTCGGTGACCTCCCGGAGGCAGGCGGAGAGCTCCTGGCGGGCGATGGCGTCCCCCACCAGCTCCTCCACGGCGTCCAGCCGCTTGTTGATCTGGGCGGGAGACAGGAGGGGCCGCTCCATCCAGGAGCGGATGAGCCGCCCGCCCATGGCGGTGCGGGTCTTGTCCAGCACCCACAGGAGGGAACCCTTCTTCTCCTTGCCCCGGAGGGTCTCGGTGAGCTCCAGGTTCCGCCGGGCGGTGAGGTCCAGCTCCATGAACTCGCCGCCGGCGGTGTAGTGGAAGGCGGTGAGGTGGGAGAGGTCGGTCTTTTGGGTGTCATAGAGGTAGGTGAGCATGCCGCCGCAGGCCCGGACGGCGTATTCCCCCTCCGGGGGCAGGTTATCCAGCCCCGAGCGGAACTGCTTTTGGCACAGCTCCAGGGCCCGGTCGGGGGCGAAGTCGGCCTCGTTCCCCTTCTCACACCGGCACTCCAGCCGGGCTTTCAGGAAGTCCCGCAGGTCCTTGCAGTCCCAGGCGGCGGCGTCCAGCACGGCCTCCCGGGGGGAGAACCGGCCCAGCTCGTTGGTGAGGTGCTCCTCCCAGCCCGGCCCGGTGAAGGCGGCGGCGGACACCTCGCCGGTGGAGATGTCGCAGAAGCAGACCCCGGCGGCGTCCTCGTCCAGGCAGACGGCGGCGATGAAGTTGTTTTTCCCCTCCTCCAGCATGGAGGACTCGATGAGGGTGCCGGGGGTGACGATACGGATGATGTCCCGGTCCACCAGGCCCTTGGCGGTGGCGGGGTCCTCCATCTGCTCGCAGATGGCCACCTTGTAGCCCTTGGCGATGAGCCGGGAGAGGTAGGCCTCCACCGAGTGGTAGGGCACGCCGCACATGGGGGTGCGCTGCTCGGGGGGCTTGTTCCGGTCCCGGGTGGTGAGGGTGAGGTCCAACTCCTGGGACACCAGCTTGGCGTCCTCGTTGAACATCTCGTAAAAGTCCCCCAGCCGGAACATGAGGATGCAGTCCGGGTGCTCCGCCTTCATCTGGAGGTATTGTTTCATCATGGGGGTGATTTCGGCGGGCATTGGGATTCCTCCTCTGGAAATAAATAAGGTAAGATCGTGGAGACGGTCTGTGTGGGAGCGCCGCAGGGTGCGTCTGGGAAGCCCCACGTCGCAATAAGGGCAATACCAGTCAGCGGCGCCACGCCCCGGTACCCACCCACGCAGGCGGCGAAAAAATGTTGGATAGGACCACAGCTTTTCCCTGTTCCACCGGCGGAGTCACCTGTGGACGGTGCCGGTGCTCAATGGGGGCGTAAAGACGGGCCGCCGGATTCCTATTTGGGATCACTTAACCCGTCCGGGAGCCCCTTTTTCTTTGGATTCCAAAAACCGTTCTTTTTCCAGCAGGGAAAAAGAAACGGGTTTTGACCGTCTCCCCCGTCCTATCCGGAGAAACCCGTCCAGCATAGCTGGCCGGGCCTACGCTAAAAATGTGCCACCGGCACATTTTCTTCACGCTGCGGCCTCATCAGTCTCGCTGCGCTCGACAGCACGGGCTGAGGAAGATATGATTTGCTCTGGCTGTCCCCCGGACAGCCAGACCCCCGGGGGAAGCCTTATGGTCAGGCCAGCTCGCCGAAAAGGGCCCAGGTGGAGGCGTCGGTGATCTTCAGATCCACGTACTGCCCCAGCAGGGACTCGTCCCCGGAGAAGTGGACCAGCCGTCCGCCGGCGGTGCGGGCGTTGAGGTTGTGCCGGGGGTCGTCGCTGAGCACGTCCACCAGGCAGCGCATGGTCCTGCCCACGTAAGCCGCCTGCTTCTCGGCGGAGATGGCGTTCTGGAGGTCCACCAGCCGCTGGAAGTTGGCCGCCTTCTCCTCCTTGGGCATGGGGTCGGGCATTTTGGCCGCCGGGGTGCCCTCCCGGGGGGAGTAGATGAAGGTGAAGAGGGCGTCAAAGCGGACGGCCTCCAGCACCTTGAGGGTATCCTCAAACTCCTCGGTGGTCTCCCCGGGGAAGCCCACGATGATGTCGCTGGTGAGGACGATGTCGGGGATGCGCTGCCGCAGGGCGGCGATGAGCCCCAGGTAGTGCTCCCGGGTATAGCCCCGGTTCATGGCCTTCAGGACCCGGTCGTTGCCCGCCTGGAAGGGGAGGTGGAGGTGGGGGGCCACCTTCTCGCACTTGGCCATCACGTCGAAGAGCCGCTCGGAGGCGTCTTTGGGGTGGCTGGTCATGAAGCGGATGAGGAAGTCCCCGGGGACGGCGTTCACCTGCTCCAAAAGCCAAGCGAAGTCCACCCCCTCCCGGCCCAGGTCCTTGCCGTAGGAGTTGACGTTCTGACCCAGGAGGGTGATGTCCTTGCAGCCCTCGGCGGCAAGCTCACGTACCTCGGCCAAAATGTCCTCCGGCTGGCGGGAGCGCTCCCGGCCACGGACGTAGGGGACGATGCAGTAGGAGCAGAAGTTGTTGCAGCCGTACATAATGGACACCCAGGCCTTCACCTTCCCTTCCCGGCGGACGGGGATACCCTCGGCGATGGAGCCGGCCTCGTCGGGGGTGTCGAAGATGCGGCCCCTCCGGGTGTGGATGCGCCACAAGAGCTCAGGGAACCGCCACAGGGCGTGGGGCCCGAAGACCAGGTCCACGTGGCGGAAGGACTGCCTGATCTTCTCGGAGACGTGCTTCTCCTGGGCCATGCAGCCGCAGACGCAGATGATCTGCCCCGGGTGGTTCCGCTTGGCGTGGACCAGGGCCCCCAGGTTGCCGAAAACCCGCTGCTCGGCGTGCTCCCGGATGGCGCAGGTGTTGAGGATGATGACGTCGGCGGCGTTCTCGTCGGCGGTGAAGCCGTAGCCCATCTCGCTCAGGTAGCCCCGCAGCCGCTCCGAGTCGGCCTCGTTCTGCTGGCAGCCGTAGGTGTCCACGTAGGCCAGGGGCTGGGCGGGCAGAGCGGCGTTCATGGCGTGGATCTGGGCGCAGAAGTCCTTCTGCCGGGCGATCTCCTCGGGGGAGATGCGGGTGGTATTCTGGTTCACGGCGGTTCCTCCATCGGTTCACGGTTTTCCCTTCATTTTATCAGCTTTTCCCCGGAAATACAAGCGCAGCGCCGGAGTTTTCCCCTGGAAAGGCAAGGGCTTTTCGTTGACGCTTCTGCCGGGGACTGATATAATGTTGTCTACGATACACCATAGACGAGAGAAAGGCGGCGACGCCGTGAAAACACTGGTGATCGAAAAGGAAGCCATCCGCCGCAACGCGGCGGTGATCAAGGAAAAGGCGGGGAGCGCGGCCATCTACGCCGTCCTCACCGGGGACGCCTGCGGCGCCGGGCTGGTGGACCTGGCCAGGCTCCTGCGGGAGGAGGGCATCGGCCGCTTCGCCGTGTCCGAGCCGGAGGAGGCCCGACAGCTCCGGAAGGCGGGCTTTGTGGACGAGGAGATCCTCATGCTCCGCTCCACCACCGACCGGGAGGAGCTGGAGGAGCTCATCGACCTGGGTGTGGTGTGCACCATCGGCTCCCACGACACGGGGGTGGCCCTCAACGGCCTGGCCGAGGCCCGCTCCACCGTGGTGGAGGCCCACATCCAGGTGGACACCGGCATGGGCTACGGCGGCTTTCTGGCCACCGAGCCGGAAAAGGTCCTGTCCATGTACCGGTACCTCCCCAACGTGGCCCTCTCGGGCATCTACACCCAGATCCACGCCGCCGGGAAAAAGGGCCGGGAGGCGGCGGAGCAGCTGGCCATTTTCCAGCAGGTGGTGGAGGCCGTCCACGCCGCCGGGTTTGAGACGGGCACCGTCCACGCCGCGGGGTCCAATGCCCTCATGAACTACGAGTTTGCTCGGCTGGACGCGGTGCGGGTGGGCTCGGCCTTCCTAGGCCGGTGCCGCCGCAGCCGCGGGGACCGGCTCACCACCGTGGGCACCGGAGAGGCCGCCATCGAGGAGGTCCGCTGGCTCCCCAAGGGCCACACCGTGGGCAACAGCGCCCTGGTGAAGCTGAAGAAGCCCACCCGGGTGGCGGTGGTGCCGGTGGGCTACCAGAACGGCCTGGGGGTGGAGCGCCCCCGGGAGACGGGACTCTTCTCCTTCCTGAGCGCCTGGCGGCGGAGCCGCCGGCGGTATGTCCGCATCGGGGAGCAGAAGGCCCGGGTCATCGGCCAGATCGGCGCCCTGGAGACCCTGGTGGACGTGACCAATATCAAGTGCGCCCCGGGAGACCTGGCGGTCTTTGCGGTGGACCCGCTCTACGCCAAGGGTCTCAAGCGGGTATACAGATAAAAAGGAGTTTTTTACGCCATGAGAGCAGTCGTGACAAGAGTGACCTCCGCCTCGGTGACCATCGACGGCAAGGTCAACGGCGCCATCGGCCGGGGCTTTCTGGTGCTGCTGGGCATCGGTCCCAACGACACCCCTGCCCAGGCCGCCAAGCTGGCCGACAAGGTGGTGGGCCTGCGGGTCTTTGAGGACGAGAACGAGAAGATGAACCTGAACCTGGCCACCGTGGGGGGCGAGCTGCTGGTGGTGAGCCAGTTTACCCTTTACGCCGACACCAAGTCCCGCCGTCCCAGCTTTACCGGGGCGGCCAAGCCGGACCGGGCCATCCCCCTCTATGAGGAGTTTTTGAGACAGTGTGAAGCCCTGGGCTTCCCGCCCCAGCACGGGGAGTTCGGCGCCGACATGGCGGTGGCCTCGGTGAACGACGGCCCCGTTACCATTCTGCTGGATACCGATACAATGTGAGGTGTTGAATATGCTGGTCAAGACCATGCAGGTGCCCCCCATCGGCACCAACTGCTACGTGCTCGCGGACGAAAAAGAAAAGGTCTGCGCCGTTATCGATCCCGGCGGGGACGCCGCCGGCATCCTGGAGCTGCTGAAGGAGGATGGCCTCACCCTGACTGCCATCCTCCTGACCCACGGCCACTTCGACCACACTGGCGGCGTGGCCGACCTGGAGAAGGCCTGCCCCAACACCCCCGTCTATATCCACAAGGGGGATGTGGAGGGGGCCAGCCCCTCCGTTTTCCCGCCCCTCACCGGCATTGCCCTCACCTACTACGACGAGAGGGACCGGGTCATGGTGGGCTCCATCCCCGTGGAGGTCCTCCACACCCCTGGCCACTCCAAGGGCTCGGTGGTGCTGAAGGCGGGGGATATCCTCTTCACCGGGGATACCCTGTTCCGGGGCTCCTGCGGCCGCACCGACCTGCCTGGCGGCAGCTATGAGGAGATCATGGCCTCCCTGAAGCGGCTCTCCGCCCTGCCCGGGGACTACCGGGTCTGCCCCGGCCACGAGGGGCTCTCCACCCTGGAGACCGAGCGGCGGCAGAACTACTATATGCGCGCGGCGGTGGAGGGCTGAGCCCGTCATCCCGCGACAGATAGGATCATATTATGAAGCTATACCTCAAAGGACACGACTATAAATACGCCACCGAACAGATGATGCTGATCTCCCCAGGGAATGTGCCATTCCGCGGGGACCCCGGTCATGATTTCACATCCTCGGCGGAAGTGAATTCCGCCTGCGGCAAGGTTTTGGCCGGAGGCCAAAACGCTTGGGACGCCCTGACGGGCGGCAGCATCAGGAGCGGGGAGAGGGGGAGCGTGCGATGAAGCTCTACCTCAAGGGGCACGACTACAAATACGCCACCGAACAGATGCTCCTGATGCTGTTTCCGGGCCAGCGGCCGGAGTACCCGGCCGAGCCGCCGGCGGAGGGGGAGGACAGTCTGGTGCTCACCCTGTCCCGGACCCAAGGCCGGGCCACCGGCCACGCCGTGCTCACATGGGCGGGGCGGCGTTACAGCCGCTTTGCCTGGGCGGGCGACCCGGGCGAGGAGGACCGCCTGGAGCGGGATCGGGTGCTCCAGCGGGTGCTCAAGAACGCCTTCTACCGGGCGGGGACCGACGCCCTGGGCCGGGAGCCGGCCTGGGGGGCCCTTACCGGGGTGCGCCCGGTGAAGATCCCCACCAAGGCTCTCACCAAGGGCCTCACGCCGGCCCAGGCCGACCGGCAGCTCCGGGACCTCTACCGTGTCTCCCCCGACCGGCGGAGGCTGGCCATGGACTGCGCCCGGGCCACCCTGGCCGTCCGGGACAGCCTGAAGCCGGAGGAGATCTCCCTCTACGTGGGGGTCCCCTTTTGCCCCACCCGGTGCGCCTACTGCTCCTTTGTCTCCGCCGACGTGGGCAAGACCCTGAGCATGCTCGAGCCCTACGCCCAGGCCCTGTGCCGGGAGATCGCCGCCGCCGGGGCCATGCTGAAGCGGGCCGGACGGAAGGTGCGCTCGGTCTACTTCGGGGGCGGCACCCCCACCACCCTGTCAGCCCAGCAGCTGGACCTTGTCATATCCGCCCTGGAGGAGCACGTGGACCTCTCCGGGTGCACCGAGTATACCGTGGAGGCGGGGCGGCCCGACACCATCACGGCGGAGAAGCTCTCCGTCCTCAGACAGCACGGCTGTGACCGGATCTCGGTGAATCCCCAGTCCATGTCGGAGGCGGTGCTGCGGGCCATCGGCCGCTCCCACACCCCGGAGGACATTCTCAAAGCCTGGGACCTGGTGGCCCAGGCGGGCTTCCCGGTGCGGAACATGGACCTCATCGCCGGGCTCCCCGCCGACAGCCAGGAGGGCTTCCGGGACTCCCTGGACCGGGTCATCACCCTGGACCCCGAGAACATCACCGTCCATACCCTGGCCCTCAAGAAGGGCTCCCGCCTCATGCTGGAGGGGAGCGGCCTCCCCACGCCGGAGGCGGTGGCCGCCATGCTGGACTACGCCTGGCAGACCCTGCGCGAGGCCGGGTACGTCCCCTACTACCTCTACCGTCAGAAGTACATGTCCGGCGGCTTTGAAAATGTGGGCTGGTGCCGACCGGGCACCGAGAGCCTTTACAACATCTGTATGATGGAGGAGCTCCACACCATCGTGTCCCTGGGCTCCGGCGGGGTGACCAAGCTCATCGACCCCGCCGCCGGGAGCCTGAAGCGGCTCAGCAACCCCAAATTCCCCAAGGAGTATATCGAGCACATCGACGACATCGTCGCCCAGAAGGAGGAGATCGCGTGGCCTATCAGCTAGAGGAGATCAACCGCCGCCTGAAAGAGGACCCGGCGGGATTTGTGGCCGAGTGCGACGGGGTGTACCAGAAGCGGCTGGAGACGGCCGCCGACCGCATCCTGGAGCGGATGAAGGAGAGCCCCATCGTCCTGCTGTCGGGGCCCTCCGGCTCGGGCAAGACCACCACCGCCCTGAAGCTGGAGCAGGAGCTGGAGCGGCGGGGGGTGCAGACCCACACCATCTCCATGGACAACTACTTCAAGACCCTCAACCGGAAGATGGCCCCCCGGAACGCCGAGGGGGACATCGACTACGAGTCCCCCGAGCTGCTGGACATGGACCTGCTGGACGAGACTTTTACCAAGCTCTCCCGGGGGGAGTGGGTCATCGTGCCCAAGTTTGAGTTCGCCCGCCAGATGAGAAACGACAGCCGGGGCACTCCCCTGAAGCTGGATAAGAACGAAATCGCCATTTTCGAGGGCATCCACGCCCTCAACGACGACATCGCCGGCCGCCACCCCGAGGCCACCACCCTCTACATCTCCGCCCGCTCCAACATCCTGGAGGGGGAGGAGCTGCGGTTCAAGGGCACCTGGATGCGCATTTCCCGCCGGGCGGTCCGGGACTATAATTTCCGGGGCACCGACCTGGTGGAGACGCTTTCCATGTGGTATAATGTGCGCCGGGGCGAGAAGCTGCACATCTCCCCCTTCAAGGGCCGGGCCAACGTCATCATCGACTCCTCCCTGCGCTACGAGGTCCCCGTCTTTGCCAACTACGCCGCCCCTCTGCGCCAGGCGGTGGAGCAGGTGCCGGCGGACAACGAGCGCCGGGCCGAGCTGGAGGCCATGGTGGACGCCTTTGGCTACTTCCAGCCCCTCTCCCCCGACCTGGTCCCCGCCGACTCCCTCATCCGTGAGTTCATCGGCGGCGGCAGCTATCACTACTGATCCTCCCCCATTCGGGGGTACAACAAAGGAAAGAAGGAAACGACACCATGTCAGAATGTACCCATGACTGTTCCACCTGCGGCGAGAGCTGCGGGGAGCGCACCGCCCCCATGGACCTGAGAGAGCCGGTCAACGGCCTGTCCAGCGTGGGCAAGATCATCGCCGTGGTCAGCGGCAAGGGTGGTGTGGGCAAGTCCACCGTCACCTGCTCCCTGGCCACCGCCATGGCCAAGCTGGGCAAGAAGGTGGCGGTGCTGGACGCCGACATCACCGGCCCCAGCGTCCCCACCGCCTTCGGCATCCATGAGCACGCCGTGGGCAGCGAGCTGGGCATCTACCCCGCCGTCAGCAAGGGCGGCGTGGAGCTCATGAGCCTCAACCTCCTCACCGAGCACGAGACCGACCCCGTGGTGTGGAGAGGCCCCATCATCGCCGGCACCGTAAAGCAGTTCTGGACCGACGTCATCTGGGGCGACGTGGACTACATGTTCGTGGATATGCCGCCCGGAACCGGCGACGTACCCCTCACCGTGTTCCAGTCCCTGCCTGTGGACGGGGTCATCGTGGTGACCTCCCCCCAGGACCTGGTGAGCATGATCGTCACCAAGGCGGTGAAGATGGCCGAGATGATGAACATCCCCATCCTGGGCCTGGTGGAGAATTACAGCTACTTCAAGTGCCCCGACTGCGGCAAGGAGCACGCCATCTTCGGCGAGAGCCACATTGAGCAGGTGGCCGCCGATCTGGGCCTGAAGGTCCTGGCCAAGCTGCCCATCGACCCGGCTCTGGCCGCCGCCTGCGACAACGGCGGCGTGGAGGACTACCAGCCCAATCCCCTGTCCGGCCTGGCCAAGGCCCTGGACGAGGGCACCGTATAAAAACTCTAAATCCCAAAAAGATCCCGTGGACCGCGGTCCACGGGATCTTTTTTGTCTGTCAACGTTTATACGGAGATGGTGCTTCCCCGGAGGCTGGCGTCCATGTTCTGGTGGTCCAGGGAGGCGAAATGGTCGCAGATGTGGCTGAAGAGCTGGTTGGAGGCGAAGGAGCGGTAGCCCTCCCGGCGGCGGATGATGGCGATCTCCCAGGGGATCGCCGGCTCCAGGGGGACGGTGACCAGCTCCTCGCACAGGTCGGGCTGGAGGATGGGCAGGGGCAGTACGGCGATACACTGCTGCATGCCCACCATCTTCAGGCAGAACCGGGTCATCAGGCTCTTATAGGCGATACGGGGGGCAAAGCCGCACTCGCCGCACATGCGGATGAAGCTGTCGTGAAGGGTGGCCGTTTCGCTGTAGGTGAGGATGGTCTCGTCCTTCAGATCCTTGATGTGTACGCTGCTCATCTGGGCGAAGGGATGGTGGCGGCTCACCACCAGGGAGCAGACATTGCTGAGGAGGGTCTTGCTCTCAAAGCGGTAGGGCTCATCCACCGGCAGCATGACCAGGCCCAGGTCGGCCCGGCCGGAGCCCACGGAGGCGGCGGTGAGCTTGGAGCCCTCTTCCACCACGGAGATGTCAATACCGGGGAAATGGCGGTGAAACCGGGTGAGCAGCGGGGGAAAGTAGACGTCCAGCAGCACGCCGGGGGTACTCAGGTGGACCTCCCCCACCCGCACAGAGCGCACGTCGTCCATGGTCTGAAAGAGATCGTCATATTGGAGGAGGAAGTCCAGGGCGCGGTCATAAAGGATGCGCCCGGCGTCGGTGAGGTAGAAGCTCTTGCTGGTGCGCTCGATGAGCCGGACGTTAAGCTCCTCCTCCAGGTGCTTAATGGAGCGGGTGAGCATGGGCTGGGTGACAAAGAGCTGGGCTGCCGCCTTGGTGAAGCTCTGCTGACGAACCACCTCTACAAAATACTTCAGCTGTTGAATCTCCATACCTATCCCTCCATATTCTCTCAAAAACGATAAAAAAGTGACAGTGCCCCCCTCACATCACTAAGACTTGTCCTTTATCATACCGGAAAACGGGCCATTTTTCCAATAAAACTTATCTAAATAATTGTGACGATTTTTGAAACAAATCCACAAATCCATTCTTTAGATGCATGGACCGATAACCAGGAGGTATAGTTCTGGAGAACTTCCACAAAAACCGGGAAATAATTTCTTTCGAAAGGTGTAAAGTGTAATTTTTTTGCATGCTTGCCGCCGGAAACGGCATTTTACACCTCCGGCCTTCTGCGGCTATACTTTGGCTACGCCGAGTGGCTTGTAGGCGTCCAACAGCCATTTTTCCCAAAAACTGTTTTCGTCTGCCCCCAAACGGCGCGGGACAAAAAACACGATCGCAAGTCAGGAAAGGAAGTGGTGTTCCATGCCAAAGGTCATGTCAGCACAGGAGGCCGTCCGCGCCTACATCCATGACGGAGCCACCGTCGCCTTCGGTGGCTTTGTGGGCGCCATGGTGCCGGAAGAAGTCAACAAGACCATTCAGGAACTCTACCTGAGCACCGGTTCTCCCAAGGGGCTCACCGCCATCTATGCCGCTGGCCAGGGCGACTCCGACCAGCGTGGCCTCAACCACCTGGGCGAGGAGGGCTTGCTCAGCCGGGTCATCGGCGGGCACTGGGGCCTGGTTCCCCGGCTGCAAAAGCTGGCCCTGGAGAACAAATTTGCTGCCTATAACTACCCGCAGGGTGTTATTTCCCAGCTTTTCCGCGACATTGCCGCCGGCAAGCCGGGGCTCATCACCCACGTGGGTATGAAGACCTTTGTGGACCCGGAGCTGGAGGGCGGTATGCTCAACGACAAGGCCCGGGAGGCCGGACCTCTGGTGGAGCGCATCGACATCGGCGGCGAGACCCGCCTGCTGTATAAGGCCCTGCCCATCAATGTGGCTGTCATCCGTGCCACCTACGCCGATACCCACGGCAACTGCACCTTCCAGCGTGAGGGCGTCAGCGCCGAGACCCTGGCCATCGCCCAGGCCGCCAAGAACTCCGGCGGCAAGGTCATCGTGCAGGTGGAGGACGTGGTGGAGTACGGCGCGCTGGACACCCGGCTGGTGCGGCTCCCCGGCATCTATGTGGACGCCATCGTGGTGGCCGCGCCGGAGAACCACATGCAGACCTTCGGTACCGGCTACAATCCCTCCTACTGCGGTGAGATCCGTGTGCCCATGAGCTCGGTGAAGCCCCTGAAGCTGGACCAGCGGAAGATCGTGGCCCGCCGGGCGGCCATGGAGCTGGTGCCCAACGCCATCACCAACCTGGGTATTGGTATGCCTGAGGGCGTAGCGGCGGTGGCGGCCGAGGAGGGCCTGGAGGGCATGGTGCTCACCACCGAGGCTGGTACCATCGGCGGCATCCCCGCCGGCGGCAAGGATTTTGGTGTCACCATCAACCCCGACTGTATTCTGGACCAGCCCTACCAGTTTGACTTCTATGACGGCGGCGGTCTGGATGTGGCCTTCCTGGGCCTGGCGCAGGCCGACGAGAAGGGCAACATCAACGTCTCCAAGTTTGGTCCCAAGATCGCCGGCTGCGGCGGCTTCATCAACATCACCCAGAACGCCAAAAAGGTGGTCTACTGCGGCACCTTTACCGCCGGCGGGCTGAAGATTGGTGTGGCCGACAGCAAGCTGCAGATCCTGCAGGAGGGCCGTGACAAAAAGTTCCTCAAGCAGGTGGAGCAGGTCACCTTCTCCGGCGAGTATGCCGTGGAGAAGGGCCAGCCGGTGCTCTATATCACCGAGCGCGCGGTCTTTGAGCTCACCCCGGAGGGTATGGAGCTCAAGGAGATCGCCCCCGGCGTCGATCTGCAGAAGGACGTGCTGGATCTGATGGACTTTACCCCCATCGTCAGGGACGTAAAGACCATGGACAGCCGCATTTTCCAGGAAGGCCCCATGGGTCTTTCCAATTGAGAGATGATTCAGTGAGAGATCCCCGCTCCTCCGGGAGAGAAAATGTGTTGAGGAGGTATCATTTATGAGTTTGTTGGGCATCGTATTGGGTCTGGTGCTCCTGATGTTCCTGGCCTACAAGGGCTATTCCATCATCTGGGTCGCCCCGGTGTGCGCCGTGGTGGTGGCCGTCCTGGGTGGCTACAGCATCCTGGACGCCTACATCGGCGACTACATGAAGGGTATGGCCGACTACGTATTCCAGTGGTTCCCCGCCTTCTTCCTGGGCGCCGTCTACGGCAAGATCATGGATCTCACCGGTTCCGCCCGCAGCCTGGCCAACGCCCTGGTAAAGCTGATCGGCTCCCGCTTCGCCGTCCTGGCCGTGGTTATCCCCTGTCTGCTGATGACCTACGGCGGCATTTCCCTCTTTGTGGTGGTCTTCGTCATCTACCCCATGGGCTATGCCGTCTATCGCGCCGCTGACCTGCCCCGCACCCTGCTGCCCGGCGCCATCGCCACCGGCGCCTTCGGCATCACCATGACCGCCATCCCCGGCACCCCCCAGATCCAGAACATGATCCCCACCCAGTACTACGGCACCACCGCCATGGCCGCTCCCGTGCTGTCCGTGGTGGCCTGCATCGTGATGTTTGTCCCCGCCTATCTCTATCTGGAGTGGCGTGCGGCCCAGTGCCGCAAGAAGGGCCTCCACTTTGTGCCCGATCCCAAGCACAAGGAGACCGACTTCAGCGACCGCAACCTGCCCTCCTGGCACTGGGTCACCGGCCTCATCCCCCTCGTCGTTGTGGTCCTGATGCTCAACCTCTTCCCCAAGCTGCTGCTGAACGCCACCGGCGTGGAGCTGGCCTCCAACTACGCCATCGTCATCGCTCTGGTCTGCGGCATCCTGGTGGCCTGCCTGCTCAACCTGAACCAGGCCAAGGTGCTGCTGCCCGCCATCAATGACGGCGCCAACGGCTCCATGGGCGCCATCATGAATACCGCCTGCGCCGTGGGCTTCGGCTCCGTGGTCAAGGCCGTTCCCGGCTTCGCCGTCCTCACCAATCTGGCCCTGAACATGCCCGGCTCCATCCTCTTCTCCGAGGCCGTGGCCGTCAACCTGCTGGCCGGCGCCACCGGCTCCGCCTCCGGCGGCATGTCCATCGCCCTGTCCGCCCTTGGCCCCAAGTACGCTGAGCTGGCTGCCGGCAACACTGCCATCCTGGAGGCCCTCCACCGCATCGCCTCCATCTCCTCCGGCGGTCTGGACACCCTGCCCCACAACGGCGCCGTCCTCACCCTGCTGGCGGTCTCCAACTGCACCCACAAGGAGTCCTACATCGATATCTGCATCACCACCTGCATCATCCCCCTGGTGGGTTCCCTGCTGCTGGCCCTGGTCTGGGGCTTCATCGGGATCTAAATTCCCCGGTTTGCTGTGCCCGGCCCCATCCACGGCTTCGGCACAGGCCAAATAGGAAGGAGCATACACCATGACCATTCAGGAAATGAAGATCGGTGATTCCGCCAGCACGGTGAAGACCATCGGCGAGTCCGATGTCTATCTCTTTGCCGGCATCACCGGTGACCTCAACCCCGCCCATACCGACGAGGTGTCGGCCAGCCAGACCCCCTTCGGCGGCCGGATCGCCCACGGTATTCTCTCCGCCGGCCTCATCTCGGCGGTGCTGGGCATGAAGCTCCCCGGTCCCGGCACCATCTATCTGGGCCAGGAGCTCAAGTTCACCAAGCCCGTCCACATCGGCGACACCGTCACCGCCACTGCCACCGTCAGTGAGATCGTGGCCGAGAAGAACATCGTCAAGCTGGAGACCATCTGCACCAACCAGAACGGCGATGTGGTCGTCAAGGGCATGGCCACCGTCATGCCGCCCAAACACTGAGTTCCCCTTTTTTCTGGGATCGTTCCCCTCCATACCAACAGCCATCGTGCCCCGGACGCTCTGCCGCGCATCCGGGGCACGGTGGCGTTTTGTGAGGTTCCATGAGAGACAGAAAAAAGCCCGCCGTGCGGCGGGCTTTTTCGCGGATTTGTGGATGTCACTGTCCCAACAGAGCGCGGTACTCCTCCTCGGCGGCGGGGCGGCCCACCACGGAGAGGGAGGCCTGGGAGAGCTGGAAGAGGCGCCCGGCCAGGTCCCGGACGTCCTCGGCGGTGACGGTGTTATAGGCGTCGATGACCTCTCTGGTGGTGAGGGTGCGGTTCTGGAGGAGGAGTCCCCGGCCCAGGGCGCTCATCCGGGACTGGGTGGACTCCAGGCCCATGAGGACGTTGGCCTTGGAGAGCTCCCTGGCCCGTTCCAGCTCCTCGGGAGTGGGTCCGTGTTCGGCGAAGTCGGCCACCACCCGGAGGATGGTCTCCAGGGCCTCCCGCTCGGTGTCCTTACTGAGGGCGGTGTAGATGGCGAAGACCCCCGTCTCGGCGTGGCCGGCGCCGTAGGTGTAGATGGAGTAGCACAGCCCCCGCTTCTCCCGCACCTCCTGCCACAGCCGGGAGGACATGCCGGAGCCCAGCATGGTGGAGAGAAGCTGGAGGACGAACCGGTCCTTGTCCCCGTAGGGCAGGCCGGGGAAGGCCAGGGTCAGGTGGTTCTGCTCGGTGGCCTTCTTTTTGAGGGTAATGGCGGGGGTGTAGACGGCGGGGACGGCGGTGGGGGTCTCCCCCGCCTCCAGAGGTAGGAGCCGGGCCTTCAGGGCGTCCACCATGAGGGGGGTGAAGCTTCCCGCCATGGCGGCGACCATGGAGCCGGGCCGGTAGTGGGTCCGCTGATAGCTTTTCAGCCACTCCCCCGTCATCTTGTCCAATGTGGCCTTCCGGCCCAGGATGGGCCGGGCCAGGGGGCTCCCCTTGTAGACGGCGGCCATGAGCCGCTCGGAGCACAGGTCCTCCGGGTTATCCTGGTACATGCCGATCTCCTCCAGGATAACCCCCCGCTCGGTGTCCACGTCGGCCTGGTCGAATTTGGAGTCAAAGACCATGTCGCACAGGAGGTCCAGGGCCCGGGGCAGGTGCTCGTCCAGGCACCGGGCGTAAAAGCAGGTGCACTCCTTGGTGGTGTAGGCGTTGACCTGGCCGCCGATGGCGTCCATCTCCTGGGCCAGCTCCCGGGCGGAGCGGCGCTGGGTGCCCTTGAAGACCATGTGCTCGATGAAGTGGGCGGCGCCGCTCTCCCCCGCCTTCTCGTGGCGGGAGCCGGTGGCCACCCACAGCCCCAGGGAGACCGACCGGACGGCGGGCACGGCCTCCGTGACGATGCGGGCCCCGTTGGGCAGGGTTTCAATGTCGTAGTGTTCTTCCATATGTGGTGACCTCTCCCGTGGTGAAAATGGGAACGCCTCAGCCGTCCCGGCGGATGGTGGTGCCCATGGTCTGGCCGGAGACGGCGTCCAGGAGCATGACGTGGTCGATGCGCCCGTCCAGGACCACCACCTCCGTCACCCCGTTTTCCAGGGCCCGGATGCAGCTTCTCAGCTTGGGCACCATGCCGCCCTGGATGAGGCCGCTGTCCAGCAGCTCCCGGGCCTCGGAGGCGGTGAGGGAGGGGATGGCCGTCTTGGCGTTGCGGCTGTCCATGAGGATGCCGTCCACATCGGTGAGAAAGACCAGCTTGTCCGCCTTCAGGGCCTCGGCCACGGCGCAGGCGGCGTCGTCGGCGTTGCAGTTATAGCTTTCCCCATTTTCTCCCGCGCAAACCGGGGAGATGACGGGAACATAGCCTCCGGAGAGGAGGAGGCGGATGAGCTCGCCGTCGGCGGCGGTGATGTCGCCCACGTGGCCCAGCTCGGGGTCCTTCTGCCGGGCGGTGAGGATGGCGCCGTCCTTGCCGGAGACGCCGGCGGCCTTCACCCCCAGGCCCCGGAGGGCCATGACCACCTGCTTGTTCATCTGGGCGGAGAGGACCATCTCGGCCACGGCCATGGCGGTGTCGTCGGTGACCCGGTAGCCGTCCCGGAACCGGGGGGTCTCCCCCAGTTTTTCCAGCCAGCCGGAGATGGTCTTGCCGCCGCCGTGGACCAGCACCACCCGGACGCCAGCCATCTGGAGGGCGGCCACATCCCGGAGGATGGAGTCCACCGCCCCGTTCTCCCCCAGGGCGGAGCCGCCGTACTTCAGAACCACCGTCTTTCCGGCGCTCCGGGCCAGCCGGGGCAGGGTGTCCAGCAGCCCCAGCACCTTCTCCATGCCGTCCAGGTGGTGCTCCACGTCGTACTCGTGGAGCCACTGCCTGGCATAGTCCACGTCGGAGGTGCAGTCGATATAGGCGGTGCCCCGCTTCTGGCGGGTCTCCGCCCCCTTGCCGGTGATGAGGATGACGGTGGGGGTCTCGGCCTCCATCACCGCCATGCGGATGGCCTCCCCCCGGTCGGGCTCGATGGAGTAGTCGCACTTGCCCTCGATGTGCCCGGCCATCTCACGGGAGATGTCCAGCACGTCCTCCTCACCGGGGTCCTCCTCGGTAATGATGATCTTGTCGGCGTATTTGGCAGAGATCTCCGAGAGGTCCTTCCGCCGGTCCAGGGCCTTCTTGCCCGGGCAGCCAAAGACGATGACCACCCGCTGGCCCGGGTACTCCTCCTTTACGGAGAGGAAGAGCTTTTCAAAGCTCAGGCGGTTGTGGGCGTAGTCCACGATGGCGGTGATGTGGCCGTCGGCGTTCTGGTAGACTTCCATGCGGCCGGGCACCCGGGCCTTCATGAGGCCCACGTAGATGTGCTGCTCGGGGATGCCCAGGCCCTCGCACACGGCGATGGCGGCCAGGGCGTTCTGGACGTTGAAGAGCCCCGGCATGGTGAGCCGGAACTCCCGGCTGAACCGGGGCGTCCGCACCCGGAAGAGGATGTCCCGGCCCTGCTTGCGCACGTCGGTGGCGTAGACCGTGGCGGCGGGGTCGTGCTCGGAGAAGGTGATGAGCCGCCCGCCGGCCTCCCCGGCGGCGTTCAATACGTCCTCCACCCGCTCGGTATCCAGGTTGACCACGGCCAGGGGGGCGTGGCGGAAGATTTTGAGCTTGGAGGCGAAGTAGTCCTCGAAGTCGGGGTGCTCGATGGGGGAGATGTGGTCGTAGCCGATGTTGAGGAAGACGGCGGCGGAGAGGGCCACGCAGTCCATGCGGTCGTACTTCAGGGCCTGGGAGGAGACCTCCATGGTGAGGTACTCCACCCCGGTGCCGGCGGCGTTGGCGAAGTGGCGCTGGAGGTCCAGGGGCTCCGGGGTGGTGAGGTGGGACTCGAACCGCTCCACGCCGTCGTAGGTGTCGATGGAGGAGATGACGCCGCTCTCCGGCTTTTTCCGGGCGGCCAGGTACTCGTCAAAGATATACTTGAGGTAATATGTGGTGGAACTTTTCCCCTTTGTACCGGTGATGCCCACCACGTGGAGCTTGGCGCTGGGGTGGTCGTAGTAGAAGTCGGCCAGGAGGGCCATGGCCCGGCGCACGTCGGTCACCTGGAGGCAGGGGGCGTCCCCGGCCTCGGGCCAGACGTGGTCGGAGAGGTAGATAAAGGCTCCCTTTTGGAGTGCGTCGGAGAGATACTGCCCCTTGAAGTGGGCCCCCTTGACGATGAAGAGGGTATTGGGGCGGACGTTCTGGGAGTCGCAGGAGACCAGCTCCACGGGGGTGGAGAGGAGGGCGGGCGAGAGGGCCTGTCCGCCGGTGAGGAGCCCCTCCTTCTGGAGGAGCTGCCAGTAGTCGCCCAGGGGGCGGATGGGAAGATCCATGTGTGTCACCTCATGAAAGATTATCGCAGGAGGGTATTTTCCGGGGTCACGGTCTCCATGCCGCTGCCGGCGGAGAAGTAGTACTCCAGAATCTCGGCGGCGATGTTGGCCAGGGTGGAGCCGGAGCCGCCCTTTTCCACCACGATGGCCAGGGCGATCTCGGGATTTTCATAGGGGGCGAAGGCCACGAAGAGGGCGTTGGACTCGGTGGCGCTGCTCACCTGGGCGGAGCCGGTCTTGGCGGCCACCTGGACGCCCAGGTCGGCGAAGTAGGCCTTGGCGGAGCCCTCGGTGGTCACCCGGAGCATGCCCTCGGTGACGGCGGAGAGGTTTTCGGGGTCGATGTCCAGCTGGTTGAGGACGGTGGGCTCATACTGCTCCACCACCTGGGAGAAGTCGTTGGACTTGACCTCCTTGAGGAGGTGGGCGGAATAGTGGGTGCCTCCGTTGGCCAGGGTGGCCACGTAGTTGGCCAGCTGGAGGGGGGTGAAGCGGCTGTTGCCCTGGCCGATGGCGGCGGGGAGGGTGTTGCCCTCGTACCAGGTCTGGCCCTGGCTCTCGGTGTACTCGGGGCCGTCCATCCAGCCGGTGGCCTCGTAGAGCTCGATGCCGGTGGGCTCCCCCAGGCCGAACATGGCGGTGTACTGCTCCAGCAGGCTGATGCCCAGCCGCCGGCCGGCGTCAAAGAAAAATACGTTGCAGGAGTCCTTAATGGCGTCGGAGACGTTCTCCTCGCCATGGGTGCTGCGGCCGCCGCTGTCGCGGTAGATCCAGCACTGGGGCCGGTAGTCGTCGTAGTAGAGGTAGCGGCCGGTGTCCAGGATCTCGGTGTCCGGCTCGATGATGCCCTCCTGAAGGGCGCCGATGGCGGTGACCATCTTAAAGGTGGAGCCGGGGGGATAGACCTCCTGGGTGGCCCGGTTCAGGAGGGGGTTGAGGGGGTCGGCCAGGAGGGTATTGTAGTTCTGGGTGTAGGTGGTGAGGTCGAAGGTGGGGTAGGAGGCCATGGCCAGCACGCCGCCGTCCCGGACGTCGATGACCACGGCGGCACCGCCCTGGGTGTCCTCTGACTTCAGGCCCTCGATGCCGGTGGCCAGGGCCCGCTCCACCGCCTCCTGGAGCTTGATGTCCAGGGTGAGGATCACGTTGTCGCCGGGGTCGGGGGCCTGGACCTCACCGGTGGTCTGATTCACCACCCAGTTGTCGTCCCCGCTGACCACCTTGCCCTGGTCGTTGGTCTCGATGTTGCGCTTGCCGGGGGTGCCGTGGAGGTAGGACTCGAAGGCCAGCTCCACCCCCTCCTTGCCCACGGTGGCGTTATAGGGGTAGTTGAGGGCCTGGTAGACGTTGTTCCACTCGTCGGAGTTCATGAGGCCCACCCGGCCCAGCAGGTGGGCGGCGTAGGCGGTGTTGTACTCCCGGACGGTGGTGGTGTCGATGTTGACGCCGGGCAGGTCGGCCTCCTTCACCGTGACGATGAAGGGCATCTGCACGTCCTGGGCAAAGACGTAGGCGGTGTAGGTCACCTCCCGGGAGCGGAGGGTGAGTTCATAGCGCACCCCCATCAGGGCCCGGGCCTCGCCGTCGGGCAGGAGGGGGTCGATCTCGTAGTACGTGCGCAGCTTGTCCAGGAAGGCGTCGGCGCTGGGGTAGCTGACCCCCTGGCCCTCCTGGGAGGCGGTGCGGATGGCGTCGGCCTCCTCCCGGGCGGGGAGGGTGTCCGTCCACTTCAGGCTCTCGGCCAGGGCATAGAGGTTGCTGATGGCGCCGGAGGAGGCGGTGTCAAAGGTGAAGACAAAGGGGGCCTCGTCGGACACGGGCAGGGTGTCGGCCCAGCTCACCCCCTGGGTGCGGCAGATGTCCAGGAGCTTGGTGAGGGTGGTGTTCACGTCCTCCATGAAGGAGGTGTCCAGGCTCACGTTGTAGCTCTCACGGTTGGTGACCAGCACCCGGCCGTAGCGGTCCAGGATCTCACCCCGGGCGGCCTCCACGGTCTCGGTCTTGGCGATCTTCCGCCGGGACTGGGCCAGGTAGTCGGCGCCGTGGACGTACTGGAGGTCGTAGAGGACCCAGGCGAAGAGGAGGATGAGGATGAGAAGCACGCCCACAATGCTGCGGACCCGCCAATGAAATTGTTTGCCGTCCATGAAGGCTCCTTTCTTGTATGGATGGGGGGTGCGGTCAGAGTCGAAGGGTTTTGATGATGCGCCGGCGGACCCAGTAGAACCAGGGGTACAGCAGGCACACGAAGCACAGGGACCAGAGGAGCTCGGGCACGGCCACCCGCAGCAGGGAGTAGAGGTCGGCCAGGCCGGTGAAGAGGCCGAAGGCCAGGTGGCAGAGCTCCAGCAGGCTCAATCCGGCGGCGCAGCAGAGGAAGCAGCCGCCGAAGTTCCGGCGCAGGACGTACTGGGAGGCGGCGCCGGCGCCCCAGCCCAGCAGGCACAATCCCAGGGTCATGCCGCCCCAGGCGCCGTAGTAGACGGCGTCGCATAGGACGCCCACGGCCAGGCCAAAGCCCGCGCCCCCCACGGTGCCCTCCAGCACCGCCACAGTGATGGCGGCCACGGGCAGCAGCCGGGGGCTCACCCCCAGGACGGTGAAGCGGTTGAGGACAAAGACGTCCAGCCACCACACCGGCAGCAGGGAGAGGCCGTAGAAGAGCCATTTTAAGATGAAATCCTGTCGGGTCAAAGGGGACACTCCTTGTGCTCAGATCATTCCACGATGTCGAAGGACTTGATGATAAAGACCTGGACCAGGCTGTCCAGATCGGCGGAGGGCTGGATGACGGCGTACCGGGAGACGCCGGAGGCGTCGGTGTGGATGGACTCAATGGAGCCCACCACCAGGTCGGAGGGGTAGTTGCCCCCCATGCTGGAGGTGAGCACCAGGTCGCCGGTGATGAGCTCGGTGTTCTCGGGCAGGTAGGTGAGCTTCAGCTTGCCCTCGGCCATGAGGGCAAAGTCGCCCTCCAGGATGGCGATGGACTCGGTGCGGGAGAGGAAGGCGCCCATCTCCAGGTTGGCATCCACCACCGTGAGCATGGTGGACCAGTTGGTCCCCACCTGGTCGATGATGCCCACCAGGTTGCCGGCGGCGTCCACCACGCAGTTGCCCGCCGCCACCCCCTGGTCGCTCCCCTTGCTCAGGGTGAGGGTGGAGGACCAGTTGGTGCTGCTCCGGGCGGTCACCGTGGCCGACTCAAACTCCAGCTCCCGGCGCTTCTGCCGCAGGCCCAGCAGCTCCCGGAGCCGCTCGTTCTCCTTGCTGTCGGCTTCGCCCTCCCGGGCGTCCTCTTCCAGCTCGGCGATCTCGGCCTTGAGACGCTCGTTCTCCGCCTGGAGCTCCTCATAGCGGAAGGAGTAGTTGTACACACCCTCCGCCCAGCCGGCCAGGGAGGAGATGCCGTTGCGGACGGGGGTGGTCACCACCCCCAGCACGTTGCCCAGGGGGTTGGGCACCCCCTGAAGGGCATAAGAGGCCACCGCCGTGATGGCACAAAGCAGCACGGCGATGACCAGAATGAGCCATCCGTTGTTGCGGAAAAAGTCCTTCAAGGCGTTTCCTCCCCGGTCCCGCCGGCCAGGGGGTCCAGGCCGAAGCGGGTGAGCATCCTGCCCACACGGCACAGGGGCAGGCCCATGACGTTGAAGTAGTCCCCCTCCAGTCGCTCGGCCAGCAGGGCGCCCAGGCCCTGGATGCCGTAGGCGCCCGCCTTGTCCATGGGCTCGCCGCTCTGGACATAGGCGTCGATTTCGGCGGTGGTGAGGGAGCGGAAGGTAACGGCGGTGACCTCATGCTCGGTGAGGATGTCCTCCCCCCGGGCCAGGGTGACGCCGGTGTAGACCTGGTGGGTGCGGCCGGAGAGAGCGGTGAGCATGCTCACGGCCTCCCCCCTGCTGTGGGGCTTGCCCAGGATGGCCCCGTCCAGGGCCACCACCGTGTCGGCGGAGAGGATGAGGTCCCCCTTCCCCGCCTGGGCCCGGGCCGCCTCCCCCTTCCGCCGGGAGAGAAGCTCCACCGCCGCGCCGGGGGCGATGCCCGCGGGCAGGGACTCGTCGGCGTCGGTGGGCCGGACCACGAAGTCGCGGATGCCGATCTGTTCCAGAAGCTGGCGCCGCCGGGGAGACCCGGAGGCCAGAATGAATTCCATAGGGATGTGCTCCTTTCGAGCGCGTGCTTGCACGTGCGAGAGATGGCTTATGTGCCGGTCGAGCCGAAGCCGCCGCTCCCCCGCTCCGTCTCGTCCAGGTCGGCCACGGGCACGGGGCTCACCTGGACCACGGGGACCACCGCCAGCTGGGCGATGCGGTCGGCGGGGGAAATGGTGTAGGGGGTGCGGGAGAGGTTGGTGAGCCCCACCTTGATCTCCCCCCGGTAGTCGCTGTCGATGACCCCCACCCCGTTGGAGAGGGCGATGCCGTGCTTGACACCCAGGCCGGAGCGGGCAAAGACCAGGGCCACATAGGCCGCCGAGGGGAGGGCGATGGCGATGCCGGTGGGGATGCTCACCAGCTCGCCGGGGGCGATGGTGACGGGCTCGTCCAGGCAGGCGTGCAGGTCCATGGCGGCGGCGCCGGCGCTGGCGTAGAAGGGATAGGGGATCTCCCCGCCGATCTTGGGGGAGACAGCCTTGATGGGTAAATCCATAGATACCTCCAGGGAAAAGGGGTTACTCCACGTCGCGATAGTAGAGCCCCCGGGTAATATCGTCCAGGGCGGGGCGCTCCTGGCCCAGGTACTGCCGGGCCACGTGGAGGCACTCCTGGGCGCTCTCGGTGGTGAAGCTCAGGCGGGCGGCCCAGGCGCCCACCCGGCGGTAATCATTGGCCTTGTCGGCCAGGTAGAGCCGCTTGGCGTTGAAGATCTCGCTGCGGCAGCCGGGGGCCCGGAGCACCGGGAAGCGCTCCCCCTTCCGGTCCACCAGAAGGCGGTTTTGGCCCTCACAGGACCGCTTGCAGCCGCCGTCCCGGTTCTTGAGGATGCAGTTTTCGGTGATCATCAGGGGCAGCCGGCCGTAGACCACCACCTCCAGGTCAATGAGCTTGGAGAGGTCCCGGATCTGGGCCAGCTTGAGCTCAAAGGAGGCGGTGCAGGAGGCGAAGCCCATGCGCTTGAGCTCCTTGATGGCCTGGGAGTTAAAGACGGAGAGGCCAAAGTCTCCCCGGAGGGTGAAGCCGTGGTCACGGGCGGGGGCGATGAGGTCCAGGGTGCCCACCAGGGCGTCGGTGACCCCCAGGCTCCGGGCGGCCTCCAGCTGCTTGTCCAGCTCCTCCCGCTCCCGGTCCCAGCAGATTCGGGGCAGGGTCACTCCCACCCGGACCCCGGCGGCCAGGGCGGTTTCGGCGGCCTCGGGATGGGCGGCAAGCTCCTCCGCCGACAGGTAGAGGAGAGCGGGCTTCAGGTCACACAGCGCCGGGGTGAGCTGCCCGGCGGAGCGGAGGGACAGGGTGAGGACGGGGGGCTCCTTGCGGTTCTCGTACCGGACACCGGTGTGGAAGGGTCCCACGTTGGGGGCGGCGGGGGCGGCACCCCGCTGGCGGGTGAGCTCCTCCAGCACCTGGCGGCGCAGGGCGTTGAGGGCGGCCACCGGCACGGAGAGGTCGGGCTCTACCAGGGCCCGGACCTTGGCGCAGCGGTAGGGGGTGCCGCCGGTGCGGGCGAGCTGCTTTTCCACCGCCTCGGGGGTGAGGGGTTTGGTGCGGGCGGCCTCGGGGACGGGGCCGGAGGCGGTGACCACCCGGCCGTCCACGTCCTGGACCCCCACCTGGATGGGTTCGCCGGGACGGACCATGGCGTAGAGGATCACGTCCACCCGCTGGAGCTCGCCGCTCTGATACTGGCTCCGGGCCTGGGCGAAGAGCTCCCGGGGCTCCGGGGTCTCCTCCCGGACGCCGAACATGGCGGGGCCTTTTTTATCCTGATAGTAGCCGTCGGTAAAGCCCTGGCGGGAGAAGGCGGCCTCCAGGTCCCGAAGCTCCTGGTCGGTGGGCTCCCGGTCCTCCTTGATCGCCCGGGCGTAGACCCCGGTGACCACCGAGACGTACTCCGGCCGCTTCATGCGGCCTTCAATTTTCAGGCACTTGACCCCCAGCTTCTTGAGGTCCTGGATGTAGCCGGCCAGGGACATGTCCTTGAGGGAGAGGGGATTGCCGTCGGCCTTCTTGCCCCAGCCGTATTTGAGGCGGCAGGGCTGGGCGCACAGGCCCCGGTTGCCCGACCGGCCGCCGATGACGGAGGAGAAGTAGCATTGGCCGGAGTAGCACATGCACAGGGCCCCGTGGACGAAGGTCTCGATCTCGATGGGGGAGTTGAGACAGATGTGCTCGATGGCGTCCCGGGAGAGCTCCCGGGAGAGGACCACCCGGGACATGCCCAGCTCGGCGCAGCGGCGCACGCCGTCCAGGGAGTGGACGGTGAGCTGGGTGGAGCCGTGGACGGCCAGACCGGGGGCGGCCTGGCGGAGCATCCGTAGGATGCCCAGGTCCTGGATGAGGACGGCGTCCACCCCCACCTCGGCGGCCTGGGCGGCCACCTGGGCGGCGGCGGGGAGTTCCCGGTCGGTGACCAGGGTGTTGAGGGTCAGATAGACCTTGGCGCCCCGGACGTGGCAGTAAGAAACCGCCGAGGCCAGCTCCTCCAGGGAGAAGTTTTTGGCGTTGCGGCGGGCGTTGAAGTCCCCGTAGCCCAGGTAGACGGCGTCGGCGCCGGCCTGGATGGCGGCGGTGACAGCCTCAGGAGACCCGGCGGGGGCGAGCAGTTCCAGCATGGCAAAAGTCCTCCAGGGAGAAGAATGGTGGGTGCGTCACCGCCGCAGCCGGCGCAAGCCGGCCCGGCGCAGTGCGCCGCACAAGCGTTTTGGGCGCAGCCCAAAACCTTGCCGCAGGGGCAATTCACTTGCCCCGAGGATGTGAAGTGAAAGGGGGAGCCCCGCGGGAGCGGTCAGCTCCCGTGGGGGGCGGTGACGGCCTCCGGCGACCCGGCGGGGGCGAGCAGTTCCAGCATGGCAGAAGTCCTCCAAGGGGGAAAGATGGTGTGGGGGAAAAGAGGCTGGGGTAGATCGCGGCATCACCTTGATGTGGGGCGCGACGACCCGGCGCGCCAAACCACATTTCGGTCCATTACCGTTCTGCAACGTAGAAGGACGGAGGATACGGCTCAAAACCCGTTTCGCTTCCCTGCTGGAAAAAGAACGGTTTTTGGAATCCAAAGAAAAAGGGGCTCCCAAGCGGGTTGAGTGGTCCCAAATAGGAATCCGGCGGCCCGGCTTTACGCCCCCGTTGAGGTCCAGCCCCGTCTACGGTAGACTACCTCGGTGGAACAGGGAAAACCAGTGGTCCGATCCCCACTTTTTTCGCCGCCTGCGCAGGTGGGAGTCGGGACGTGGCGCCGCTGCCTGGTATTACCGTTGCTGCGGCGTGGGTGGCACTCATTGCTGCGCCAGTGGGTGCTGCGGCGCGGGGGTGGCGTTGGCCGCCCGCGGTCCCGCTTATTTCTTGTTCTGGAGCTTGAAGATCTCCCGCTTGGCCTCGGAGAGCTCCATTTTCAGCTTGGTGGCCTCCTCCAGATATTCCTTGAGCTGGCGGCGCAGGTTCTCGGAGGCCTCGACCTCCTTGTAATATTCGTCGGCGATGTTGAGGGCGCCCAGGATGGCGCCGTCTACCAGGGAGACCTTGGACTCGTCCAAAACCTCCTGGACCTTGGCGTCCACGTGGGACGCCACTTTTTCCATATAGGCCGCGTCCTCGGCGGCCACCAGAGTATAGCTCTGACCGGCGATATTGACTGTGATCTTGTTTTTCACGACGGGCCCTCCCTATCTGTTTTTTCAGGCGTGTTCCGGTGGGGAAAGTCCCATAGACCGGAGCAGAGATGCTTGGAGAATATTATACCATAACTCCCCCCGCCGGGACAAGGGGCGGTGGGGCTTTCCGACCTGGGCCACAGGAGGGAAAGTGGCAGAAATTTGTCTTTTCTTCCGACGGATTTTGAGATAAAATAGTTCCTACGTAAACAAGGAAAGGAGGAGATGGATATGGCCGCAGGGGTGCTGCTTCCGGGGGGCGTACTCTCCATGACGTCTTCGGCGGCGGAGCGGCTGGTCCGGTCCGGCAGCGGGGACGCCGCCCTGCTGTATCTCCAGCTCCTCCGCCAGGGTGGACAGTTCGACGCCGAGGGGGTGCGGAAGGCCCTGGGCTGGTCGGCGGACCGGATTTCCACCACCTACACCCAGCTGGCCGACCTGGGCCTGGCCCGGAAGGATGCCGACCTCTCCCCCGCCCCGGCCCCGCCGGAGCCGGACAGCCCGCCGGACTACACCTCCGCCGACATCGCCCGGGAGATGGAGGGCCCCGGCGCCTTCCCCCACCTGGTCCGGGAGCTGGAGCGGCGGCTGGGAAAGGTCCTCTCGGCCTCCGACCTGAAGATGCTCTACACCATGTTCGACTACCTGGCCCTGCCGGCGGAGGTCATCCTGCTGCTCACCACCTGGTGCATCGAGGAGACCGAGCGGAAGTACGGTCCCGGCCGAAAACCCCGGATGTCCCAGCTGCGCAAAGAGGCCTTCCTGTGGCGGCGGCTGGGGGTGGACACCCCCGAGGCCGCCGACGCCCATGTCCGGGCCCTCTCCGCTCTCCGGAGCCGGGAGGCCCGGCTGCTGCCCCTGCTGGGCATCTCCGGCCGGGTGCCGGTGGAGGGGGAGCGCAAGTACATCAACGCCTGGATCGAGATGGGCTTCGACGACGAGGCCATCGCCCTGGCCTTTGAAAAGACCGTCCTCAAGAAGGGGTCTCTCAACTGGCCGTACATGAACTCCATCCTGCGCAGCTGGCACCAGAAGGGCCTCCACACCCGGCAGCAGGTGGAGGCCGGGGATTCGGCCTGGCCCAAGGACCGGCCGGCCAAGGCTCCGGCGGCCCAGGGTCCCGGCGCCCAGCCCACCGGCAAGGCGGTGGAGCGGCTCAAGGAGGACATGGACTGGATGGACCGCTTCCTGGAGCAGACCGGGGGAAAGGAGTAAGCCATGTCATACAGCCCCAACGTACTGCGCCGGGCCCAGGCCCGGCTTTCCCAGCGGCGGGAGGAGCGGCAGGCCCGGCAGGAGTCCCTGCGGCGGCAGGTGTACGCCCAGCTGCCCCGGGTGGCCGAGATCGACCGGCTGCTGCGCCGCACCATGGCCCAGGTCATCGCCGCCGCCCTCCGGGAGGGGGGCGACCCCACCGCCGAGGTGGCGGACATCCGTCAGAAGAACCAGGCCCTCCAGCGGGAGCGCTCCGAGCTGCTCACCGGCCACGGCTTCCCCGCCGACGCCCTGGACGACAAACCCCTGTGCGCCAAGTGCGGGGACTCGGGCTGGGTGGGCTCCGACATGTGCGACTGCCTGAAGGTGCTGTGCACCCAGGAGCAGATCAAGGAGCTCTCCCAGCTCCTGGACCTGGGGGAGCAGTCCTTCGATACCTTCGATCTGGGCTTTTACTCCCCGGAGGTGTGGCCGGCCTGGGGCCGGTCGCCCCGGGAGAACATGGAGAAAGTGTTGAAGATCTGCCGGGATTATGCCCAGAATTTCGGCCGTTACTACTTCAACAACCTCTTTCTCAGCGGCAGCACCGGCCTGGGCAAGACCTTCCTCTCGGCCTGCATCGCCCGGACGGTATCGGAGAACGGCTTTTCGGTGGTCTACGACACGGCAGGCGAGGTCTTTGCCCGGTTCGAGACCCAGAAGTTCTCCCGGGACGAGGAGGACGCCCGGGAGGCCCGGGATGACACCCGGCGGTATTTGAAGTGCGACCTGCTGATCCTGGACGACCTGGGCAGCGAGATGACCACCCCCTTTGTACAGTCGGCCCTCTACCAGTTGGTGAACAGCCGGCTGACGGCGGAGAAGCGGACGGTCATCAGCTCCAACCTGACCATGGACGACGTGCGGGGGCGGTACAGCCCCCAGATCGCCTCCCGGCTGGAGGGCGAGTACCGGGTCCTCCCCTTCTTCGGCGAGGACATCCGCCTCCAGCGGAAGGGACGCATGTGAAAGACGAAGGGAGGGGCCGCGGCATCTGCCGCGGCCCCTCCCTTTTTGCCGCGGGGCATAAAAAAGCCGCCCCTGAGCGTTGGCTCAGGGGCGGCTTTGCGTTTTTAGTTGAGGTAGGCGGCGGGGTTGACGGCGGTGCCGTTTATGCGGATCTCGAAGTGGCAGTGGCTGCCGGTGGAGCGGCCGGTGGAGCCGGCCTTGGCGATGACCTGGCCCTGGTAGACCTTGTCGCCGGCGGAGACCAGCAGGCTGGAGTTGTGGCCGTAGTAGGTCTGCTCGCCGTTGCCGTGGTCGATGATGACCAGGTAGCCGTAGCTGCCCTTGTAGCCGGCGAAGGTGACGGTGCCGCCGTCGGAGGCCTTCACGCTGGTGCCGTAGGGGACGGCGATGTCCAGGCCGGAGTGGTAGCTGTAGGAGCCGAAGATATACCGGTAGCCGAACCGGGAGGTGATGGAGCCGTACACCGGCCAGATATAGTTGCCGGTGGGGTACCAGGTGGGACGCTCCTTGGTGCCCACGGCGACGACCTTCTCGGTGGCCTCACGGACGGTGGTGGAGGAGGTGATGTTCCGCTCCCGCTCCACGCCGTTGACGTAGGTCACGTCGGCGGTGATGAGGGCCTCTCCGGGGACGCCCTCGTCCAGGACCTTGGAGTCGCCCTGGTACATGCTGTTGTCCTCCACCTCGCGGACGGGGCACTCAATGGCCTCGGTGTAGGTGAGGGAATCCACCGTCTCCACGCCCAGGAAGGGGATCTCCTCCTTGATGTTGAGGATCTGACCGATATAGAGCTTGTTGATGTCCACGTCGGGGTTGAGGGCCTCCATCTCGGCCATGGTCATGTCGTTGTCGAAGGCCAGGGCCATGAAGGTGTCGCCCTTCTGGACCTCATAGGTGGTCTGGCCGTTGGTGTTGGCGGTGAGGGCGGCCATCATGTCGGTCACGTCCTGCTCCACGTCGGAGGGGACGTACTCCCGGGTGATGTGGACGTTCTTGGTGTAGTTCACAGAAATGGTGTTATCGTTGACATAGGGGGCGGCCAGGTCCTCCAGCAGCTGGTCCAGGGCGGCCCGGTCGTCGGCGGCGCCCACCACCTGGCCGTCCACGGTGAGGACGTAGCTCTTCATGACCTCGCCGATCTGATCGAAGAGGTAGGTCTCCAGGTCGGCGGCGGGGGTGAGCTCATCCTGCTTCACCAGGGCGGAGGCGTAGGTCACGGTGTGGTCCAGGGTGTAATCATAGCCCAGGATGTTGCTGGCCCGCTCTTCCACCCGGGCCTCGGCCTGCTCGAAGACGGCCCTGTTCCGGACCACGCCCACGTCGGTACCGTCCACGGTGACCACATAGGCGGGGGTGTATATGGTGCCCACCACGGCCGCCACGCCGATGACGGCACTGATGGCCAGGAAGGGCAGAGGCGCCATCTTGGGCTTGCCGGCGATGGCCGACCAGGCCCGGTGGTAGATCCGGGTACCCTGCCGGTGGAGCACCTGGCTCCTGGCGCCGGCGGCGTCCATGAATTTGAAAAACCGCTCCTTCAGGCGCTCGGCCCTCTCTTCCCCGGCGGGGACGGAGCCTTTGCGCTGCCGACGGCGCGGCAGTTCTCGCTGTGGTGAATGCAGGATTTCATCCATGCAGGTGATGCCTCCCTTGCACGATCTACAGAAATTCCGACTGGAATAGTCGGACAAAAATGACAAACCGATCATAAATAATTACAAAAGGTTACAAAGGAATGATACACGCTTTCCCCCCCACCGTCAAGTCCTTTTTGGTCGAAGCAGGTCGGGCGGTACAGCACTTTTTAAACAAGAAAAAGTGAATATATCATTGGTTTACAATGTTATTTCGCATGTTTTTGTCGATATGGGACCTGAAATGGGGGGCTTGTTCCCCCGGCGCCGAGGGAAAATTTCGTGATTTTGCCGTAACAATTCTGTAACATAGCGAGAAAGATCGCCCACTTTAACTTCCAAAAAATAACTAAAAAAGGCACTCTCACCCTCCGGCTTCCACCGGTGGGCGGGAGTGCGCAGAATGTCAGGAGACGTTGTTTGACTGAAAATGGTGGAGGTGCCGGCTTTGTCAGCCCACGGCGGGGGTCATGAGGCGCTGAAGGATGACGGCCAGCTGGGCCCGGGTGGCGGCGCCGGCGGGCTCCAGGTTGCCCTCGTCGGTGCCGGTGATGAGCCCGGCGCCTACGGCGTGGGCCATGCCCTCCTTGGCCCAGGTGTGGACGCTGTCCACATCGTTATAGATGTCCAGGACGCCGTTGGCCAGCTCCTGACCGGCGTACTGGCTGTACCGGTAGAGAAAGACGGACAGCTGTTCCCGGGTGACGATGTAGCCGCCGCCGAAGGTGCCGTCACCCAGGCCGCTGGCGATGCCCACCTGCTGGGCCCAGGCCACGGCGTCAGCGTAGTAGTACCACTCCTCCACGTCGGGGAAGGTGCTGGGGGCGCTGGGGGCGGGGCTGCCGGAAAGCCGCCAGAGGACAGCCATCACCATGCCCCGGGTCACCTGCTCGTCGGGGGAGAAGGTGGCGGCGGTGGTGCCGTTCATGATGCCGGCGGCAGCGACCTCGTTCACCGCCTGGGCGTACCAGGCGTCGGAGGCCACATCGGTAAAAGCGGCGGCGGAGGCGGGCAGGGCGGTGCCGACGGCCAGGCCCAGGGCCAGAAGCCACGCGCAGATCGGTCGTTTCATCCTTGGAGTCACCTGCTTTTCTCTGTCCCGCCGGTGAGAGGGGCGGGCATAGTATTTGAGCAGGATACATTTTATCCTACTTTTGTTTCTAAACTGTGAACAAGTTCAAAAAAAAGAAAAAGGACCCCGGTCAGATGGCCAGGGCCCAGTTGAGGAGGAGGAGCAGACCGAAGCCCGGGGCGCCCAGCAGGGCCATGACCAGGGCATTGGCCAGGTTGACCCCCAAGGAGCAGCCCAGGAGGGCGCCCAGGGGGCTGAAGGCGGCCAGGGCGCCCAGAGAGACCAGGGTGCGCAGGCACAGGCCGCCCAGGCGGCGGATGGGCTCCCGGAGGAGGAGCAGGGCGCCCACCGCCGTGAGGCCCACCAGCAGCCAGGGCAGGGTGTCACCCAGCATGGCCATCCTTGGTCACCTGCCCTTCCAGGCCCTTGACCCGGCGCAGCAGGTAGGCATACCGGGCCTGGAGGGAATTGATCTCAAAGACGTAGGACTCGATGAGGTCGGGGTCGTCGGTGCCGTTGAAGCCGGCATAGGCCTGGTTGATGAGGACGCGGGTGCGGTCCAGGCCATCCTTCAGGGCGCGGAGTTCCCCCTCCCGTACGCTCTCCCCTTTGCGGCGGAAGAAAAAGACTTTTTTGCGCTGGGCCTCCACCATGGCAGCGCCTCCTTTCCGGTTGGTCCTGTTCTCACTGAACTCTATGCCTATTCTGGACAAATATGACAGGCTTTATACCAGAAAATGGGGTGCATCTCCGCCGGGGTACGGGACATACTAGACTCGGACAGGCCGAAAGGCAGTCCGCTGGACCTGGACAAAGACCTCTCCTTTTAAGCCGGTGCCGGGTGACGTCACCCTCTGGCGAAAGGCGAAAGGACGGGGCGTTTCCTCCGACGAAGGGGGAGACGGACAGCGGAATTGGACCCTGTGGTCCCTGTCCCGCAAATCCGGGCCGGTCCGGGTCGGGGCAATGTCCCCGGCCAGACGGACCGGGCACGGTAAAAAGGCCCTCCGCCGGGTAATCCGGCGGAGGGCCTTCAGCATACATTTCTATATTTATGGTAGAGCGGACCTCAATAGGCGGGGGCGGAGGTGGGGATGCCGTGGAACTCCTCCCGGGGCAGGAGCCCCTTGAAATCCCGGTCCAGCCAGGGGTCCAGGGCGGCGCCGGTCTCCACGGCCCGGAAAAGGCGGGTAATCTGATTGGCGGCCTCGGGGACGGTGTCGGCCAGGCGGCGGCTGAGGAAATCGTTGCTCTTGGCGTACCGGCTGTGGGAGTCGGCGGTGAGGAAGACCCCACGGAGGGCCCGCAGGGCGGGCAGAGAGCCCACCAGCCGGTTCACCGGGCGGCTGAGCTTATGGCCGGAGAGCCGGGCGAAGAGGGCCGTGTCCCGGCACATGGAGCGGTAGCCCTCCTCCACCTGCTCCGGGGAGGACCTCACATAGGCCCGGGCGGCGGCGGCAAAGACGGCGGCCTCCGGGGGCTCAGGCAGGTAGGACTTGCCCAGGGAGACCAGCCCCGCCCGGTCCATGAGGAGGCGGTCGAACTCGGCCTCCATGGCCAGGTGGGTCACGGGGCCGGCGGCGGCCTGCTGGTCCACCCACTTGTGGCAGGCGTTGTCCAGGGCCAGGTGGCACAGGAAGCCGGCGGCATAGCCCGAGGCCATGGGGAGGCCCTCCTCCAGAGCGCCCCGGAGCCGCTCAAAGGCGGGCATGGCGGATTTGGCGTGCATGGTCATGCCCTCCCGGCGGACGGCGTTGGGTCGGCCCACCCGGTAGAAAAAGAGAGGGTCCGGGCCCAGACAGCCCAGATCGAAGGCGGGCCGCTCCCGCTCCAGGCGCGCGCGCAGCTCCCGGGGCAGGCGGTCCAGACACTGGGCGCCGAAGGTCAGATGGGCAAAGTAGTTGGGCATGACCGCTCTCTCCTTTTTTATGAAACGGATATCAAGTGGTATTTTACCACCATTTCCGTCTCGGGAAAAGTGGGAAATTTGCCAAAGAAAAAAGTGCCCGGCGAAGTTTCGCCGGGCGCTGGGGCTGAAATTCTTTCGAACACCTGCTTGTGCGTGCGAGAGGCGGTCAGCCGCCCAGGTAGGCCTTTTTCACGGCCTCGTCGGCCAGCAGCTCCTTGCCGGGGCCGGTGAGGGTAATGCGGCCGGTCTCCAGCACGTAGCCGCGGTCGGCCACGGAGAGGGCCATCTGGGCGTTCTGCTCCACCAGGAGGATGGTAGTGCCCGCCTTGTGGAGGCGCTGGATGATCTCAAAGATCTGCTCCACCAGGATGGGGGCCAGGCCCATGGAGGGCTCGTCCAGCATGAGGAGCTTGGGGTTGGACATGAGGGCGCGGCCCATGGCCAGCATCTGCTGCTCGCCGCCGGAGAGGGTGCCGGCCACCTGCCGCCGCCGCTCCTTGAGCCGGGGGAACTGCTCGTACACCCGCTCCATGTTGGGGGCGATGGTGGAATTGGCCTGGGTAAAGGCCCCCATCTCCAGGTTTTCCTCCACAGTCATCTGCTGAAAGACCCGGCGCCCCTCGGGCACCTGGGCCAGGCCGTGGGCCACCAGCTTGGAGGCGGGCACGTTCTGGATGGCCTTGCCCAGAAACTCGATGGACCCGGTGCGGGAGCGCAGCAGGCCGGAGATGGTCTGGAGGGTGGTGGATTTGCCGGCGCCGTTGGCGCCGATGAGGGTGACGATCTCCCCCTCGTCCACGTAGAAGGAGATGTCCTTGACGGCGTGGATGGCGCCGTAATAGACGTTGATGTTGTCCACTTGGAGCATGCTCATAGCGTCACTCCCCCTTTCCCGAACCCAGGTAGGCCTTGATGACCTCGGGGTCGTTCTGGATCTCGTCGGGCGTGCCCTTGGCGATGATCTGGCCGAAGTTGAGCACGGCGATGCCCTCGCAGATGCCCATGACCAGGCTCATGTCGTGCTCGATGAGGAGGACGGCGATCTGGAAGGTGTCCCGGATCTTGACGATGTTCTCCATGAGCTCGGCGGTCTCGGAGGGGTTCATGCCGGCGGCGGGCTCGTCCAGCAGCAGCAGGCTGGGGTTGGTGGCCAGGGCCCGGACGATCTCCAGCCGGCGCTGGGCGCCGTAGGGCAGGCTGCCCGCCTTGGCGTTGGCCAGGTCCTGCATGTCGAAGATGGAGAGGAGCTCCAGAGCCCGCTCATGGGCGATCTTCTCCTCCTTCCAGTAGTTGGGGAGACGCAAAAGACCGCTGAAAAGACCGTAGCCGATGTGGTTGTGCAGGCCGATCTTCACGTTGTCCTCCACGCTCAGGTTGGAGAAGAGGCGGATGTTCTGGAAGGTACGGGCGATGCCCATTTTGTTGACCTGGACGGTGGTCTTGCCGGCGGTATCGTGTCCGTCCAGCAGAATGGTGCCCCGGGTGGGCTGGTAGACCTTGGTGAGCAGGTTAAAGACGGTGGTCTTGCCGGCGCCGTTGGGGCCGATGAGACCGGCGATCTCGGTGCGGCCGATGGCCATGTTGAAGTCGTTGACGGCGGTGAGGCCGCCGAAGTCGATGCCCAGGTGGCGGGCCTCCAGGATGGGGGACTTGTCCACGTCGCGCTCGGGGATCTTGTTGGTGCTGGGCACCGGCACCAGCTTGGTGGGCTCTTTCTGGAACTTACTCATGGCCTTCGCCTCCTTTCGCCTTGGCATCGGCCTTGGCCATGGCCCGCTCCCGGAGCCACTCCTGGAACCGGCCCTTCAGATCCCGGAAGAAGGGGCTGTTGGTGGCCAGCATGACCAGGATGAGGACGATGGCGTAGATGAGCATGCGGTAGTCATAGAAGTCGCGGAGGAGCTCCGGCAGCACGTAGAGGAGGGCGGCGGCGATGATGGAGCCCCGGATGTTGCCCAGGCCGCCCAGCACCACGAAGACCAGAATGAGGATGGAGGTGTTGAAGTCAAACTTCTTGGCGGCCAGAGAGGAGTAGTTCATGGCGTAGAGGGCGCCGGCGGCGCCGGCCAGCACGGCGGAGGTGACGAAGGCGGTGAGCTTGAACTTGGTGGCGCCGATGCCCACGCTCTCGGCGGCGATGCGGTTGTCCCGCAGGGCCATGATGGCCCGGCCGGAGCGGCTGTTCACCAGGTTGAGGACCACGGTGAGGGCGATGAGCACCAGGATAAAGCCGGCGGTGAAGGTGGAGAGCTTGGTATTGGTCGTGACGCCCATGGGCCCCTTGAGGATGGCCTTGCCGCCCTCGGCCAGATTGAGGGCCATCTCATTCTGGGTGGAGAAGTGGAGGCCGTTTTCATCCACACCGATGTAGAGGATGTTGATGATGTTCTTGATGATCTCGCCGAAGGCCAGGGTGACGATGGCCAGGTAGTCGCCCCGGAGCCGGAGGACGGGGACGCCCACGATGGTGCCGGCGATACCGGCCAGAATGGCGCCGATGACCATGGCCACCAGCAGCCGGACGGGGCCGGAGGGGATGGCGGACTGGAGGGAGAGGTTGGCCACCACGCCGGAGAAGGCGCCCACGCTCATGAAGCCGGCGTGACCCAGGCTGAGCTCGCCGGAGATACCCACCACCAGGTTGAGAGAGATGGCCATGGTGACGTAGGCGCAGATGGGCACCAGCTGGCCCTGGAGGGAGGGGGAGAGCATGCCGCCGGCGTTGAGGATCTGGAGGATCACAAAGGCGGCGATGACCATGGCGTATGTAATGATGTTGTTGAAGAGCCGCTTGCGGCCGGGAGCGATCGTTTTCATAGGGACCACCTCACACTTTCTCCCGCACGACCTTGCCGAGAAGGCCGGTGGGCTTGACCAGCAGCACCACGATGAGCACGGCAAAGACCACTGCGTCGGAGATGTTGGTGTTGAAGGCCTTGGCGAAGATCTCGATGATGCCCAGCAGGATGCCGCCCAGCATGGCCCCGGGGATGGAGCCGATGCCGCCAAAGACGGCGGCGGTGAAGGCCTTGATGCCGGGGAGGGAGCCGGTGGTGGGCATGAGGGAGGGATAGGTGGAGCACAGCAGCACGCCGGCGATGGCGGCCAGGGCGGAGCCGATGGCGAAGGTCATGGAGATGGTACGGTCCACGTCGATGCCCATGAGCTGGGCGGCGGCCTTATCCTCGGAGCAGGCCCGCATGGCCTTGCCCATCTTGGTGCGGCCGGTGAACCAGGTGAGGGCCAGCATGATGACCACGCAGGCCAGCACGGTGACGATGGCTACGTGGGTGATGGTGAGCTGGCCGCCGAAGAGCTTCACGGAGCCGTTGCCCACCACGGAGGTGAACACCTTGGGGTCGGACTTCCACAGGAGCAGGGCGGAGTTCTGGAGGAAGTAGCTCACACCGATGGCGGTGATGAGGACGGCCAGGGAGGGCGCCTGGCGCAGGGGCTTGTAGGCCAGGCGCTCGATAACCATGCCCAGCACGGTGCACACCACCATGGCCAGCAGCACGCCCACCAGGGGGGGCAGGCCGAACTGACCGGTGGCGAAGAAACAGACGTAGGCGCCCACCATGATAACGTCGCCGTGGGCGAAGTTGAGCATCTTGGCGATGCCGTAGACCATGGTGTAGCCCAGGGCGATGATGGCGTAGACGCTGCCCAGGCTGATGCCGTTGATGAGGTTATTGAGGATGCTCATATCGGGTCACCTCTTTCTTTCTCTCTCGGGGAATGGCTGTATGGCAGGCACATCCGCGGCCGGCGTGGGCTGCGGATGTGCCCGCCATACAGGCGGGTAGGGCCGTGAGGCCCGAAACGGGGAAAAAGGGCTGCCGGCGCAGGCCGACAGCCCTTTCTTCAGGGCCGTTGGAAAGGTCCTTACTGGGTGACGTAGACGCCGCCCTCGACCTTGACCACGACGGGGGCCTTGGAGACCTCGCCGCTGGTGGACCAGGTCATACCGGTACCGGTCAGGCCGTCCACGCTGAAGTCGGCGGAGGTGAACTGGGCGATCAGGGCCTCGCAGATATCCTGGGCGCTCATGTCGGCGGTGATGCCGGCGGCCTGGCAGGCCTCATAGATGGCGTACATGCAGTCGTAGCCGTCAGCGGCGAACTGGTTGGGGATGCCGCCGTAGGCCTCCTGGTACTCGGTGACGAAGTTGACGGTGCGCTCATCCTCGCCCCAGGCGTTGAAGGGGGTCATGAGCATCAGACCCTCGGCCAGGGAGGTGTCGAAGCCCTCCAGGTCCAGGATGCCGTCCATGCCGTCGCAGCCGAAGAAGGTGGGCTCATAGCCCATGGTCTTGGCCTGATTCAGGATCAGAGAGGTGGGGGTGTAGTAGATGGGCAGGAACACCAGGTCGGCGCCGGCGCTCTGGGCGTCGCCCAGCTGCACGGTGAAGTCGGTGTTGGTGTCGTCGGGGAAGGTGGTCACGGAGACGATCTCCAGGCCGATCTCGTCAGCGGTGGCCTGGAAGGCGTTGTAGATGCCGGTGGAGTAGGCGTCGCCGTTGTTGTAGATGACGGCCACCTTGGTACCCAGGTTGTTGTCCTTGATGTAGTTGGCGGCAGTGATGCCCTGGTTGGGGTCGGTGAAGCAGACCTGGAACACGTTGTCCTTACCGGCGGTGACGTCGGTGGAGGAGGCGGAGGGGGTCAGCTGGAAGTAGCGGGCGGCGTTGGTCTCGGCAGCCACGGCCACGCAGGGGGTGGTGGTGGTGCAGCCGTAGATGATCTGAGCGCCGTCGCCGATGAGGGCGTTGTAGGCGTTGACGGCCTTCTCGGCGTCACCCTCGTCGTCCTGGAAGTCCAGCTCGAACTGGAGGCCGCCCAGGGCGTTGATCTCGTTCACGGCCACCTCAGCGCCCTGCTTGGTGGCAAGGCCGTACACGGCGGCGGAGCCGGTCAGGGGGCCGATGCCGCCGATCTTGATGACGCCGGAAGCAGCGGTGGAGCCGGTCTCAGCGGGAGTGGTCTCGGCGGAGCCGGTCTCGGTGGGAGCGGGAGTGCTGCTGGTACCGCCGCCGCAGCCAGCCAGCAGGCTGAGGCCCAGCGCGCCAGCCAGAGCAAGAGACAAAGCGCGATTCATTTTCATTGTAAAAACCTCCTTTAGGTTGTTGACAATTATAAGCCTGCGCCCCGTAAATTGTCAACCGTCGTTTTGACCAACCGGATGGGGGAAATGTGTCCGAATCATGAACAAAAGACACAATGTCCGCCTTTAGAGGAATCCCCCGTCCACCCCGATGACCTGTCCGGTGAGGAAAGACGCCTCCGGGGAGGCCAGAAAGAGGAGGGCGTTGGCCACGTCCCGGGGGGTGCCCAGCCGGCCCAGGGGGGTCTCCCCCGCCAGCTCATCCAGGGCCTCGGGGCCCAGATGGGCGTTCATTTCGGTGTCGATGACCCCCGGGGCCACACAGTTTACGGTGATGCCGGAGGGGCCAAGCTCCTTGGCCAGGGCCTGGGTGAGACCGATGACGCCGGCCTTGGCGGCGGAATAGGCCGCCTCGCAGGAGGCCCCCGACCGGCCCCACATGGAGGAGACGGTGAGGATACGCCCGGTCTTTCGGGAGACCATGTGGCGGTAGACCGCCCGGCAGCAGTAAAAGACGCCGTCCAGGTCGGCCCCCATCAGTGTCCGCCACTCCCGGTCGCTCATGTCGCACAGCAGACCGGTCCAGGCCCGGCCGGCATTACATATCAGAATGTCAAGTTGACAAAAATTATCCAACACATTGTCAACCATTGCCCGGACCTGCTCCGGGTCGGAGACGTCGGCCCGGACGGCCATGGCGGTGTGCCCGGCGGCGGTGAGCTGGGCGGTGAGGGCCAGGGCCTCGGCCTCGGAGGTGTGGTAGTGGACGGCCACGGCGTAGCCGGCGGCTGCAAAGGCCCGGGCGGCGGCGGCGCCAATGCCCCGGCTGGCGCCGGTGATGAGGACGGTCTTTTGTTCCATATAGGGCTCCTCCCTTCCGGGCCCGGGCGGCGGCCCGGGTCACCGTCTGATGTCGTAGTTCATGTTCATGAGGTTGAGAATGGCGTTGGCGTCGTCGGTGATGTTGGCGTCGCCGTGGATGGTGTGCTTGATGGCGCTGCTGGCCACGGCGAAGTTCACCATGTCCATGGGCCGGAAGTCGTGCATCATGGCGTAGATGAGGCCGCTGGCGAAGGCGTCGCCCCCGCCCACCCGGTCCAGGATGTTGAAGGTGAAGAGCTTGCTCTCAAAAGTATGGCCCTCGTACCACAGGAAGGCCTTCAGGCTGTTCTCGCTGCCGGAGTAGGCGTAGCGCACGTGGCGGGCGATGCACTTGAGGTTGGGGTAGCGGCGGATGAAGGCCTGGAAGATCTCGTCCTGCTCCTCATAGCTGGGCTGGAGGGGGACCCCGTCCTTCCACTCTCCCCTGCTGTGGTCGGCCTCATCCCTCCAGAGGTGGTAGGGCTCAATGCCCAGGAGGACGTCCACATAGGGCAGGCACTGGGTGCAGAAGTCCCGGGCCTCCTCCCAGCTCCAGAGGGTGGAGCGGAAGTTGCCGTCGAAGCTGACGGTGAGCCCCAGCTCCCTGGCCACCTTGAGGCAGTCCATGGTGAGCTGGCGGCAGTTGGGGGCCAGAGCGGGAGTGATGCCGCTGAGGTGGAGCCAATCGAAGCCCTCCAGCAGGGCGCGGAGGTCCACCTGGGAGAAGTCGTACTCGGTGATGGCGCTGTGCTTGCGGTCGTAGGTGACCTTGCTGGGGCGGATGCCGTAGCCCGTCTCCAGGTAGTAGGTGCCCAGACGGTGGGTGGGGGTCTCCTCCGGGGTAGAGAGGATGATGGGGGTGCAGTGGACGTCGTTGCTGCGGAGCATGCGGATGGCGCTCTTGCCCAGGCTGTTGTTGGGCACCACGCTGAAGAAGGTGGCGTCCACACCCAGGTTGGCCAGGGCCAGGGCGATGTTGGCCTCGCTGCCGCCGTAGCTGGCCTCGAAGCTGGTGGCCATGCGGATCTTCTCGTAGTCCGGCGGGGTGAGCCGGAGCATAATCTCACCGATGGTGATGAATTTCTGGGGACTGATGTTGTCTTTGAGCAGGGGATTGAAATGTTCCATGGGAGCCTCCTTGGGTCACGGCGGTCAGCCGCCGCTGGTATGGTACATTGTACCGGTTGAGCGGCAAAAATGCAACGGCCATCCGGTCTCTGACGGACACGGGGTGGGATGGCGGAGAAAAAGCGCGGCCCCCGCGCCGGGTCGGCCGGGGCGCGCTTTGGGCTGCGGTGGTCAGTGCTGGGCCATCTGGCAAAAGCGCATGAGGATGGTGGCCACCTGAGCCCGGGTGGCGGAGCCGCCGGGGACCAGGGTGTGGGCGCTGACGCCGGTGATGAGCCCCCGGTCCACCGCCCAGCCCATGGGTGCGGCGGCGTAGGCCGAGACCAGTCCGGCGTCGGTATAGCCGCTCAGGTCGGCCTGACCGGCGGTGCTCTGTCCGGCAAAGCCGGCGTAGCGGTACAGGATGGCGGCCATCTGCTCCCGGGTGATGGGGTCACTGGGGCCGAAGCGGCCGTCGCCGTAGCCGGTGACGATGCCGTTGGCGCTGGCCCAGGCCACGCCATTGGCATACCAGTCGCCGGACGCCACGTCGGTGAAGGCGGCGGCGCCGGAGACGGCGGGGCTGCCCGCCAGGCGGTACAGGATGGTGACCAGCATGGCCCGGTTGGTGGTGAGGTTGGGGGAGAACTGGTTCTGGGCGGTGCCGCTCATGAGACCCTGCCGGTAAACGTAGGCTACCGCCTGGGCGTACCAGTCGCCGGATGCCACATCGGTAAAGGGCAAAGGCTCCTCCTTCTCCCCTTCTGTCTGGCCCTTCGGGGTGAAGACGGCGGAGACGGTGACCTTGGCGGCGGGCATGGTAAAGGTGTAGGTCCCATCCTTCTGCTTGGTGAGGGAGAGGGACTTGCCGGCGGCGGTGACGGCGGTCACCTTCTGGAGTACGTAGCCCTCATTGGGTACGGCGGTGAGGGTGACGGTCCTGCCGCTGGCGGACTGGGAGCGGCTGACGGTGAGGGTGCCTCCCGTGGGCCGGTCCACCTGGATGGACCATAGATCCTCAACGGAGCCGCCGCTGGTCTGACCACCGGAGCTGCCGGAGCCGCTGCCGGGGCTACTGCCGCCGGAACTGCCGCTGTCGGAAGGGCCGACGCCCAGCTCCCCGCTGTTGCTCCCCAGCAGCTTGCTGTCGGAAAAGCCGGTCACGGCAAAGGAGGTGCCGGGGGTGGAGAGGGTGCCCAGAGTGAGGCTGCCGCTGTCGGTGAGGGTCCCGGTGCGGAGGGTGACGTAGACCGTCACCCGGTCCCCCTCCTGCTGGTGGGTGGCGTGGACGCCGGGCAGGGCGGCCAGGGAGCCGTCCAGGGCAAAGTCATAGCTGGGGCTGGACTGGGAGAGGGTGAAGGTGACCTGGAGGCTCTGGCAGTCCTCGGGCACACCGGTGAAGCCCACCGCCTGGCTGGTGGCCTCCTGGTTGGAGGTCACCAGGGCCAGTCCGCCGGAGGGGGGGGGGGGGCCCCCCGGGGGGGGGGGGGGGGGCGGCGC
>NZ_JBQHTM010000017.1:0-60873 GCF_052065695.1 Intestinimonas sp. HCP28S3_D6 | reverse complement strand
GCCCAGGATGGAAGCCAGCGGCTTCCATCCTGACCGACGCTCTGATTAACTAAGTTCTACCGTGCAGGTGTCCAGCTTGCACTTGCAATTTGCGGCCGATAAATAATAGAGATAATATAAAGAAGTAGTGTGAAATCTGCAAAGCAGAAAGGAAGCTGTGCATCTATGGGTTACGCGCTCTATCTCGTGGGCTGTGTCCTTTTGGCCGCTCTGGCAGCCATGGCCAACCCTTTCAGCTCAAGTTTTCAACTGGTGCCCGCCAATCTGTGCAATCTGGTGGACCTCCCCACCCTGGTCTGGGTGCTGGCCGTCTGTGCCTTGGCCTTGCTGGGCACCCGTTCCCTGCGCCCCTTCGGCCGTGGGCTCCGGGCCGCCTTCCGGCGGGAAGCCCTCCCCGCCGCCCAGGCCCGGGAGAGCCTTTCGGCCTGGAAGCTGGTGTCCCTGGCCGCCCTTCTGGCCGGCGGAATGGGCTTTCTCAACAACCTGTTTGCCATGATGCACAGCCTTGCTTTCACGGATGAGGTGGGTCTGGCCCTCAATCTGGCCTGTCTCGCCCTCTATTACGCCCTGTTTCTTGACCTGCTGCTGCTGCCCGTGGGGGTCCTCCTCAAACGGCAGCTGGAGACCACAGCCCGAAACGTCAAAAATGACGGCTCTATCCAGGGGAGCATCTCCCTGCGCACCGGCCGAAGGAAGGCCGGCTAAACCAGAAAACGGACAACCTGTACCGGCAATTTTAAATATTTCCGTCGCCGCAATACCCCCCCGGCCTAGCCGGGGGTTTTTCATAGACGGGGAAAACCCTTTCTTTCTAGTCTGCACGTCACGTCGTGCAAGTACGATCTACCAGCCGTGAGAATTCTGTTACCTGCTACCCGTAAACGGGTTTAAAAATTTCCCATTGTCAACTGTTCCCCAGCCTTATCCTCATCCAGCTGGTGGCGGATATACTCTTCTATTTTCTTTGCATTCTTTCCTGCCGTATCAACGTAATAGCTTCGGCACCAAAATTCTCGATTTCGGTACTTGTATCGCAATTCTGGGTATTTCTCATAGATCATCAGGCTGCTTTTCCCTTTCAGATACCCCATAAAACTAGAGATCGCTACTTTAGATGGTATCTCAACCAACATATGTACGTGATCCACATACTTCTGCTTCGATAATTAGGATTTTCTTCCAATTACACAGCGTGCGCAGAATTTCTCCTGTCTCCCGCCGCTTTTCCCTATAAAATACTTTCCTTCTGTATTATACAATATGGTATTTGCAATTCCACCGTGTATGCGATAAACTATTTACGTCATCGATCCGGATGGCCTCCCTTTGATTTTTCTTGTGCAGTTGGCAGACCGCACTTTTATGATAGCAAAGGGAGTCTTTCTTCCTTCATCATCGCCAGCTGGCTTCTTTTGAACCACTCGCCTAATGCGTGATTTTCTTTATACAAAAACGGCTCCGCACCTTTGGTGCGGAGCCGTTTTCGGCTTAAGAGAGCAGGATGCGGTCGTTATCCAGGGCCTTCCCCGCCCCCGCCCGGAACCGGGAGAGAAGGTCGTCCACGGTGAGGCTCTTCCGCTCCTCCCCGCCGATGTCCAACACAATCCTCCCGTTATCCATCATCAGGGTGCGGTTGCCCAGCTCCAGGGCGTTTTTCATGTTGTGGGTGATCATCAGGCAGGTGATGCCATCCCCTTCCACAATCTCCCGGGTGAGCTTGAGGACCTTGTCCGCCGTGCCCGGGTCCAGGGCCGCGGTGTGCTCATCCAGGAGAAGCAGCTTGGGGGGCACCATAGTGGCCATCAGCAGGGTGAGAGCCTGGCGCTGTCCGCCTGAGAGAAGCCCCACGGGCTGGCTCATGCGGTCCTCCAGGCCCATGTCCAGCTTGGCCAGCTGATCCCGGAAAAAGTCCTTGTCCTTCTTCCCCACCCGGCTGAAAAAGGCCTTCTGGTGCTTGGCAGTGCGGAGATAGGCCAGGGCCAGGTTCTCCTCGATGGTCATGTGGGGGGCGGTCCCACGCATGGGGTCTTGGAAGAGCCGGCCGATGCGGCGGCTGCGGCGGTAGGCGGGCAGGTAGGTGAGATCCTCCCCGGCCAGGAAGATACTGCCCTCATCTGTATAGAAGTCTCCGGCGATGGCGTTGAAGAGGGTGGACTTACCGGCGCCGTTGGAGCCCACAATAGTGGCAAAATCCCCGTCAGCCAGGGTAAGGCTCAGGCCGCTGAGGGCCGTCTTCTCATTGACTGTTCCAGGGTTGAAGGTTTTGGAAATGTTCTTGATCTCCAGCATCTCAATGCTCCCCCTTTCGGGCCGCCAGGGCCTTGCGCTTCTTGGCCTGGAAGGCCGCCCAACGCCGGACGGTGGGCGCCGCGATGGCCACACCCACGATAATGGCGGAGACCAGCTTCATGTAGTCGGAGGGAACGTTGGCCCGGAGGGCGGCGGCGTAGATGAAGCGGTAGATGATGCTGCCCAGGATGACCCCCACCACTCGGCGGACCATGGAGCCCTTGCCGATGAGGGTCTCGCCGATGACCAGGGCGGCCAGCGCCAGCACCACCATACCGGTACCGCTGTTGATGTCGGAGAAGGTGTTGTACTGGGCCACCATGGCGCCGGAAAGGCCGGTCATGGCGTTGGCCACGCACAGACCCACAGTGATGGTAAAGGTGGGGTTGATGGAGGAGGCCCGAACCATGTCGGCGTTGTCACCAGTGGCACGGATGGAAAGTCCCAGTCGGGTACCCAGGAAGAGGACCAGCAGCACACACACCACCAGCACCAGCAGGGCGGTCACCACCAGCTTATACCAGCTTCCCCCAAATCCTGCATCCTTGGCCAGGGTGTAAATAGAGGCTTTCTGGAAGAGGGATAGGTTGCTGGTGCCCATGACCATCAGGTTGATGCTATAAAGGCCGATGTTGGTGACGATACCCGCCAGGATGGAGGGAACCCCCAGCTTGGTCTGGAGAAAGGCTGTGATAAAGCCGGCGGCCGCAGTGGCCAGCATGGCGGCGGGAAGGGCCAGGATGGGGTGTCCGGCCACACAGCACACCGCGGAGACGGAGGCTCCCAGGACAAAGGCGCCATCTGTGGTCATATCGGCGATGTTTAAAATAGAAAAGCTCAAAAAGAGGGCCAGGGCGATGGGGGCGTAGAGAAATCCGGCCTCCAGTGCCGTCTGGATGATGGTGAGCATGGGGACGCGCTCCTTTCACATGGGTCAGCCCCCGCCGGTGGCCGACGGGGGCTCTGCCTTTTATTGCTTACTCCTGAGAGGTCTGGACCTCCACCAGGCTGGCGCCCATGTCCTGGAACATGGTGTAATCCACGCCCAGCGCAGCTGCCGTTTCGGTGTTCACCGTGATGATGTCGCCGGAGACGGTGATGAAATCAGCGGGCACGGTACCGCTCTGGAGGACCTCCACCGCCAGATCAGCGGTCTGGGCACCCAGGTCGGTGTAATTCACGCCGCAAGTGGCAAAGGCACCGTTGCGGACGAAGGAGTCGGCTCCAGCATAATGGGGGATGCCGGCCTCGATCAGGGTGGGAGCGATGGCCAGCTCAGCGGCCTGGACCACATTGTCGGTGGGGGTAAAGACGGCGTCTACCTGATCCAGCATGGAGTTGACAGCGGCCACGATCTCATCGGTGGTATTGCCGGTCTTGTCGATGTAGGCGATACCCTTCTCGTCCAGGTAAGCCTTGGCGGTCTCGATGGCGGGGGCGCTGTTGACCTCACTGGTGGAGTAGAGGAGGCCCACTGTCTCCACATTGGGATTCTGGGCCAGCATCATGTCCAGCAGCAGCTCCACGTTCAGAGCATCACTGGTGCCGGTGACATAGGAGATGCCGGTGAGACCCGCCACCTCGGGATAACTGACGGTGCCATAGATGACAGGGGTCTCACTCGCCTCCGCCACGGAGGCCATCTGCTGGGCGGCAGTGGTGCCGATGGGGATGATGGCGTCATAGCCGTCGGCAATGATTTGGGCACCGATCTGGGCCAGGGTGGAGGGATCGTTGTTACCGTTGAAGTCCTCGTAGTCGATCTCCACCCCCAGCTCGGCGGCCTTCGCGTCCAGCTCAGCGGTGATGGCATCCCGGATCTCATTCATGGAGGCGTGGTCCAGCTGCCGCACCACGGCCACCTTGTAGCCCTCCCCGCCGGAGGAGGTGTTCTCCGTAGTGGCAGTACCAGTGGGGACAGGAGTTGTGGCGGTCCCGCCTCCGCAGGCGGCGAGAGACAGGGTGAGGGCGGAGGCGGCGGCCAGAGCAGTCAGCTTCTTCATGGTGTTTTTCATTGTAATTTCTCCTTTTTTGAGTATTGGGCGGCAGATGGAGCCAGCAGGTGTAAAAAAACGCTTTTGTCCCACACATGGGACAAAAGCGTTTCAAACACTTCTGCGATACCACCCAAATTGACGCTTGCGCGTCCACTCGCTTCACGCACCATCATGCGTGCCCGATGGATAACGGGTGGGGACCCGTCGGCACCTACTTGGCGCTTCCACGCCGTTCAAGCCGCCCTCTGGAGGCCATTCACCGGTTTCCTCGCGCCCCGATCACACCACCCGGGACTCTCTTTGGCTTGGAACGAGCCGGCTACTTCTCTCCATCACTGGTTTTGGATGATTTACTTGTGTGTCATTATACGCAGGTAGCGAGCAAATGTCAACCTTTTTTTCTCAGGAAGGAAAACTTGGTCTCCGAGCACACCACAGCGATAAAAATGAGGGCAAAGCCCACGAACATGAGAGGGGTAGGCCGCTCGTCGGCAAAGAGGATGGAGAAAAAAACGCCAAAGGGAGCTTCCAGGGAGAGGAGAACAGCGGCAGTGGCGGGGGCGGTATATTTTTGGCCGATGTTCTGGAACAGAAGGGCGCCGCAGGAGGCAAAGATCACCAGATAGGCCAGTCCAAAGATGAGGTTGCTGTCAAAGACGGCGGGATTGGGCGCAGGGCTGGCGAAGAGGGCGCCGATCCAGGAGAAGATGGCAAAAGAGGCAAACTGGAGGGTGGTGAGGAGGAAGATGTCCCGGCCCTCGGAGTACTTGGCCACCGCCACGATGTGGCAGGCGAAGAAAAAGCCGCCGATGAGGGTGAGTATGTCGCCCATATTGAAGGAGGTGGCGTTCTCACCGGTGACCGACACCAGGGCGATGCCTGCAATGCACAAAAAGGCGGCCAACACATTGTACCGGTCAGGCCGGCGGTGGGCGATGGCCCAGTAGAGGAAGGGGACGATGACGCAGTAGACAGCGGTGAAGAAGGCATTCTTGCCCGAGGTGGTCTGCTCCAGGCCGAAGGTCTGGAAGGCGTAGGCCACAAAGAGGCATAGACCCATAACGGTGCCGCCGATGAGGTACCCCCGGTCCAGCAGCTTCCACCGCTTCCAGAACACCACCGCCAGCACAATGGCGGCAAAGCTGAACCGGATGGCCAGCAGCCAGAAGGTGGGCAGCACATTCACGCTGTTTTTCATAACCACAAAGGAACTGCCCCAGATGATGGTGGCCAGGACGATGAGGGGACTCGCCAGCTTGGAAAGGACGCTGTTTTCCGTTTTCTCACTCATGTTGTACTGCTCCTTCAGGTGTGATAGAATAGTGGACAGACTGCCGGGCTGGAGGGATGACCTATGAAAACACTGCCGCGGGCCTTCTATGACCGGGACACCCTGGAGGTGGCCCGGGACCTGCTGGGAAAACATCTGGTCCGCCGGGTGGACGGGGCGGAACTGGTGGTCCGCATCACGGAGACGGAGGCCTACATCGGCGCCGTGGACAAGGCCTGCCACGCCTACGGCGACCGCCGGACCGCCCGGACCGAGACCCTGTACGCCCAGCCGGGGACGGCCTACGTCTATCTCATCTACGGCATGTACCACTGCCTCAACTTTGTCACCGAGCCGGAAGGCACCGCCGCCGCCGTGCTGCTGCGAGGGGTGGAGGCGGTGGCGGGGATGGACTGCATGGCCAGAAACCGCTTCGGCCGGAAATTTGACCAACTTACGGCCTACCAGCGGAAAAACTTTCTCAACGGCCCGGGTAAGGTGTGCAAGGCCCTGGCCGTCACTCGGGCCCACAACGGCCTGGACCTCACCCGCGGAGGTGAACTCTTTCTCTGCGACGGCGAGGCCCCGGCGGGGGAGATCCACGTGGGCAAGCGGGTTGGCATTGACTACGCCGAGGAGGCGGTGGACTTCCCCTGGCGGTTCTGGCTCTGACATAATTCACGCATGGAGGATTGACAGATATGCTTTTATTCGACCTGGACGGCACCCTCATTGACTCCAACGATATTTGGACCAATATCGATGTAAATTTTCTCACCCGCCGGGGTCTGGAGATCACGCAGGAATACCTTTATGCCGTAAGTCCCTCTACCGTCCCTCTAGCGGCGGTATTCACCCGGGACTACTTCCACCTGGACATGACCCCTGAGGAGATCGTGGCTGAGTGGATGGATGGTGCCCTAGACGCCTACCGGAACGTAGCACTGAAACCCGGGGTCATGGCCTTTCTAGAGCGCTGCCGGGACCGTGGGGAGCACATGGCCCTGGTCACCGCCTGTGTGCCCGAGCTCTGCCTCACCGCCCTCCAGTGCCACGGTCTGGAATCCTTCTTCCCCGACATCATCTTTGCCCAGGAACTGGGTCTAGAAAAGCGCGATCCGGAGGTCTACCGGCTGACGGCGGAGCGGTTAGGTGTGGCCCCCAAGGACTGCATTTTATACGAGGACGCCCCCCACAACTGCACCGCCGCCCAGAGCGTGGGCATGAAGGCCATTGGGGTCTACGACCAGTTCTATGCCAAATTCCAGGACCAGATGCGCCGCAGCTGCGACGGCTATATCACCAGTTTTCTGGAACTGCTTTGACCCGTGCTCCGGCGCGTCGTCAGGGCAAAGTCCGATTCACTCCGTTTCCGCACTTGCGGCCTGAGCCGTGTTTTTCCACAGTCTGTGCCCCGGCACTTAGCCGGGGCCTTTTTCTTATCCCTTGGTCATGTGCTGGGCCGCCGAGCGGAGCATGAGCCGCTTGGTGCCCACCGAGTCGAAGGCAATCTCGATGAGGGCGTCGCCCCCCATGGGCTGGACCGACAGGACCATGCCCTTGCCGAAGGCCTTGTGGACCACGGCATCCCCCTTCTGGAAGGACGGGAGACTTGCTGCGGGCCGGGCGCCGGGGGCAGGGCGGGCAGCACCGGCCGTCCGGCGGGGCTGAGGCACGGAAGCAGTCCGGCCGGTCCGGGGCTCCGTAGCCCAGGCGGTGCCGTAGCCGCCCCGGTTGAAGGTGCGGGGGGCGGGGGCGCTCTGCCACCGGCCGGCGGCGTCGTCATCGCTCCGACTCAGGGGGCTCCGGCCGCTCTTCTCCACGAACTCCTCCGGAATCTCCCCGGTGAACCGGGAGGGCCGGTTGGCGCTGGTGCGCCCGAAGAGCATCCGCTGGGCGGCGCAGGTCATGTAGAGCCGTTCCTTGGCCCGGGTCATGGCCACGTAGCACAGCCGCCGCTCCTCCTCCATCTCCTCGTCGTCGCCGATGGCGCGGACGCCGGGGAAGATGCCCTCTTCCACGCCCACCACAAAGACCACCGGGAATTCCAGGCCCTTGGCCGAGTGCATGGTCATCATGACCACACAGTCCTCGTTGGGGTCGTGGTTGTCCAGGTCAGTGTAGAGGGCGATCTCATCCAGGAAACCGGAGAGGGAGGGCTCCCCCTCGGCGTTTTCCAGATAGTTGTTGATGGAGGTGAGGAGCTCCCGCACGTTCTCCAGCCGGGTGCGGTCCTCCACCGTGTTCTTGGCCTCCAGAGCCACGGCGTAGCCCGTCCGGGCCAGGACCTCCTCGTAGAAGTCGGGGAGGGACAGCTCCCCGGAGAGCTTCCGCAGTCCGTCCATCAGGTCGGTGAACTGGGCCAGCTTGGCCGCCGCCTTGCCGAGGTCGGGGTAGGCTTTGGCGTGCTTCACCACCTCCCACAGGCTCTTCCCCTCCCGGGCGGCGATGGCCTGGGCGGTGTCCACCGTCTTCTGGCCAATGCCCCGGGCGGGGACGTTGATGATACGGGCCAGGCGCAGGTCGTCGGCGGGGTTGTTGAGGGCGCAGAGGTAGGCCAGCATGTCCTTGACCTCCGCCCGGTCGAAGAAGCGGATGCCCCCGATGATGCGGTAGGGCACGCCGTTGCGCTTGAAGGCCTGCTCGATCTGGTTGGACTGGGCGTTCATCCGGTAGAGGACGGCGTTGTCCCGCCAGGGGCGGCCCTGGCTGTACCCAGCCAGGATCTGGGCGGCCACATACTGGGCCTCGTCGCTCTCGTTCATGGCGGTGTAGACCTGGAGCTTGTCCCCTTTCTCATGGCGGGTCCACAGCTCCTTGCCCTTCCGGCCCTGATTGTGGCGGATGACAGCGTTGGAGGCCTCCAGAATATTGCCGGTGGAGCGGTAGTTCTCCTCCAGGCGGATGACCCTGGCCCCCTTGTACTGGTTCTCAAAGGACAGGATGTTCTCTATGGTGGCCCCCCGGAACCGGTAGATGGACTGGTCGTCGTCGCCCACCACGCAGATATTCTCCCACCGGCCCGCCAGCAGGGCGGAGAGCCGGTACTGGAGCTGGTTGGTGTCCTGGTACTCATCAATGAGTACATAACGGAATTTCCGCTGATAATAATCCCGAACGTCATCATATTCCTGGAGCAGGCGGACGGTATCCAGGATGAGGTCGTCGAAATCCAGGGCGTTGGCCTCCCGGAGACGGCGCTCATATTCCACATAGACCTTGGCCATGCGGGTGAGGCGGTAGTCCCCTTGCTTCTCGCACCGGGCCAGGTAGTCGGGGCCGGAGAGCATCTCGTCCTTGGCCTTGGAGATTTCGGAAAGGATGGACCGGGGCGGGAAGGTCTTGTCGTCCATGTTGAAGTCCTTCAGGATGTTCTTGACCACCCGCTCGGTGTCGGCGGAGTCGTAGATGGTAAAGGACTTGTCAAAGCCCAGCCGGTCGATATCCCGGCGGAGGATGCGCACGCAGGCGGAGTGGAAGGTGGAAGCCCAGATGTCGTTGGCGTCGGGTCCCAGCATCTTCTCCAACCGGGCCTTCAGCTCCCCGGCGGCCTTGTTGGTGAAGGTAATGGCGATGATGGACCAGGGCACGGCGGGGTCCAGGCGGCACAGCCGCTCCGCCTCTTCTCGGCCCTCAGCCACTGGATGGGCGGCGTAGGCCTCCAGGAAGAAGAGATCATCCTCAGTGACCCACTCGGGCACCTGGTCGGAGTCGGACCCCCGACCGTACTTCATCAGATTGGCCACCCGGTTGATGAGCACGGTGGTCTTGCCGCTGCCCGCGCCGGCCAGCACCAGCAGGGGCCCCTCGGTGCTCAGCACCGCCTGGCGCTGCTGGGGGTTCAGGTTCTGGTACTCCCCAGCGATGGCGGCCCGGCGGGCCTTGCAGAATCTCAGTTGTTGCTCATTGTCCAGCATATGTTCACCCATTTTCTCTTTTCGCTGATATTGTATCTGATTTCCGTCCACAGGTCACACGTGGAACTCGCATGGCTGCCCTTCCAAAATGGAATGCCCTCCGGCACAAATACGCCGCGCCTTTTGGCGCGGCGTATTTGATATTATACCGTTTCCGTGAGAAATGCGTCCCGGTAGGTCTGCTTCAACTCCTCCCACGCGCTCCGGGCCTGGTCCAGGTCGTCAAAGAGCCCGAAGACAGTGGGGCCGGTGCCGCTCATGTTGGCGCCTAGAGCGCCGTGCTCCACCAGCACCGACCGGATGCCCCGGACCTCGGCCTGCTGCCGTGGGGGCAGCACGTCCTCAAAGACGTTATACATCCGCCGGGCCACACCCCCCAGGTCCCCCGCCGCCAGGGCGGAGAGGACACCGTCGGTGTCGGGCCGGCACTTGAGCCGCACCCCATCCACCGCCCGGAAGAGCTCCGGGGTAGAGATGGAAAAGGCCGGCTTGCAGATGACCACATGGCACCGGGGCAGGGCGGGCAGCGGGGTGAGGACCTCCCCCCTGCCCTCGGCCAGGGCGGTGCCGCCCAGGACACAGTAGGGCACGTCGGAGCCCACCACCTCCCCGATTCTGGCCAGATCCAGGGGGGCATATTTCGTCCCCAGCATCCCATTCAAGGCCCGCAGCACGGCGGCAGCGTCGGATGAGCCGCCCCCCATACCGGCGCAGACGGGGATGTGCTTTTCGATGGCGATGGCCACGCCCCCCAGGTCCCGGCCCGTCTGGTTCTGAAAAGCCAGGGCGGCGGCGGCGGCCAGATTTTTCTCGTTGTTGGGCAGAAAGCTCAGGTCGGTGCGGACCTTCAGGTCCTCCCCCGTCCCCGTCTCCACCGTGAGAGTGTCGGACAGGTCCACCGACTGCATGACCATCTTCAGGTCGTGGTAGCCGTCGGGCCGTTTGCCCAGCACGTCCAGGGTCAGATTCAGCTTGGCCCGGGCCAGTACCGTCTCCTTGGGCATGTCCGGTCACATCCTTTCTCCGGCCCGCGCCGGGCCGTTATCGGATCTTCCGCCCCTCCAGGTAAAAGCGCTTGTCCTGGGCCTCCCCCATAGAGAAGGTCTTGCGGGGCAGGGCGCCATCGTGGAGGACGGTGGGGAAGAGCTCCTCCTTGCCCATGGCGGGCAGCAGGAAGGCCAGGTTCCCCGGCTGATCGGCCAGGGAACGGGCCACGTCGGCGCCGTGTATGTAGTCGATGCGCCCCTTGTGGATAGAGAGCCACCGGTCCAGGAAGGTCTGAAGGGTGGCCACCGGCAGGGCGGCATCCGGGTGGGGCACGGTGATGGCCCCCGCCCCCTGTTCCCACACGTAGCGCAGCACATGGCCTTCCTCCCCCACGCCCTCATAGGCGCCGGGGTGGGCGTTCTTCAGGTCCTCCAGTAGCTCGGCGGCGTTCACGCCGAAGAGGACCCGGTGGATGGGCTCGAACTCCAGGGTGGGGTCGTGGAGGTTGACCAGCTCCACCAGGGCGTACCGGGCGGGCAGATCCGCCCACTGCTCTGGGAAGAGCCGGGCTTTCTGCCGCTCATAGCAGGCCTTGGCGGTGGCCAGAGAGTGGTTGCCGTCCCCCACGGCGAAGAGGAGGACCTCCCTGGCGCCATACCGGGCGTGGAAGGTATCGGGGTCGGCCAGAGCATGAAGGGCTTGGGCCACCCGGCCGATCTCCTCCTCGTCCAGCAGCCAGCCCCGCAGGTGGCCAGAGTTCTCCATGAGCTCAAAGTCATAGCACTTCTCCAGCCGGTCCTTGGAGGCGGTGAGGGGTTCGATGACGGTGGCCTTTGGGTCATCGGCGAGGAGCATCACGTGGGGCAGCTCCACCGAGGCGTTCTTCCGCACCGCCACCCGGGGCGGGATGCGGCTAAGGATGGTGCCCTCGGTGCAGCGGATGGAGGTGGTGGCTCCCACCTCGTAGTCGTATTCCTCCAAATCCACCATGCCCACCAGGCCCTTGCGGACCTTCCCCGACTCCAGGGTGCGCTCCACATAGATGAGGGCGTTGGGGCAGGTGCGGAAGATCCCCTCCCGGAGGTAGCGGCTCATGGTGTTGGTCACATCCATGATGTCGGTCTCCACGTTGGGGCCGTCCAGAGAGCTCTCCGGCAGGATGAGGTGGAGTGCGGAGGGTTCGCTGCCCACAAACCGCTCCACCCGCTGCCAGTACTCCGGCTGGGAGGTATATTGATCGCAGGCCACCACCGCCCAGCGGGTGAGGTCACAGTTCTGTGGCAGCAGGATGTCAGCCGGCCCGAAGGGCAGGCCTTGGAATCGCTCGTCCATGGCGGATCGCCTCTCTTTTTTGATTTACGAGTCTCCGCCCGTCAAAGGGCGGCCTTGATGGCACGCAGCAGGTCGCCGAACTCCTCATAGGCGGGCAGCTCGGGGTGGTCGGCCTTGATCTGCTCCGTACTCTTGAAGAGGAAGCCGGCCTTACTGGCCTGGATCATCCCCAGGTCGTTGAAGCTATCCCCAGCGGCGATGGTCTCGAAGCCGATGGACTGGAGGGCCTTCACCGTGGTGAGCTTGGACTGCTCGCAGCGCATGCGGAAGCCGGTGATGGTGCCGTCGGGCGCCACCTCCAGGCTGTTGCAGAAGAGGGTGGGCCAGCCCAGCTTCTTCATCAGGGGCTGGGCGAACTGCTCAAAGGTGTCGCTGAGGATGATGACCTGGGTAACGGAGCGCAGCTCGTCCAAAAACTCCTTTGCCCCAGGCAGGGGGTCGATCTTGGCGATGACCGCCTGGATCTCCTTCAGACCCAGGCCGTGCTCCTTCAGGATGTTCAGGCGGAAGTCCATCAGCTTGTTGTAGTCGGGCTCATCCCGGGTGGTGCGCTTGAGCTCCGGGATGCCGCTTGCTTCGGCGAAGGCGATCCAGATCTCCGGGACCAGGACCCCCTCCATGTCCAGACAGACGATGTTCATAAGACGCCTCCTCTTCATGTAACGGGCAGGTCAGCCCTGCTCTCGGGCCTGCTTCTTTTTCAGGTTGGTGAGGAAATTGTCCATACGGGTGAGAGCTTCGGCGATGTCCTTCATGCTGGTGGCGTAGCAGCAGCGGACGAAGCCTTCGCCACCGGGGCCGAAGGCGTTGCCGGCGATGACGGCCACCTTCTCCTCCATGAGGAACCGCTCGCAAAACTCCTCGGAGGAGAGGCCGGTGCCCCGGATGTCGGGGAAAACATAGAAGGCGCCCTTGGGCTCGAAGCAGGGCAGGCCGATGCGGCGCAGGCCCTCCACCAGGTACCGGCGGCGTCCGTCATACTCGTCCCGCATCTTCTCGATATCGGCGTCGCCGTTGCGCATGGCCTCGATGGCGGCGTACTGGCTGGTGGTGGGGGCGGACATGATGCCGAACTGGTGGAGCTTGAGCATCTGCTGGATGAGGGGAGCGGGCCCGCACAGGTAGCCCATGCGCCAGCCGGTCATGGCGTGGCTCTTGGAGAAGCCGTTGACCACGATGGTCCGCTCGTACATGTCGGGGATGTTGGCCAGGGACACGTGGTGCTGGCCGTAGGTGAGCTCGGCGTAGATCTCGTCGGAGATCACCATGATGTCGGTGCCCCGCAGGACCTCGGCGATGGCCTCCAGGTCCTCCCGGCCCATGACACCGCCGGTGGGGTTGTTGGGGAAGGGCAGCACCAGCACTTTGGTCTTGGGGGTGATGGCCGCCCGGAGCTCCTCGGGGGTGAGGCGGAACTCATTCTCCGCCTTGGTCTCCACATACACCGGCACGCCGCCGGCCATGTTGGCCAGGGGGCCGTAGCAGACGAAGGAGGGCACAGGCACGATGACCTCGTCCCCGGGGTTCACCATGCACCGGAGGGCCAGGTCGATGGCCTCGCTGCCGCCCACGGTGACGATGATCTGATTGGCAAAGTCGTACTTGAGCTGGAAGCGGCGCTCCAGGTAGGAGGCGATCTCCCGGCGCAGCCCGGCCATGCCGGCGTTGGAGGTGTACTTGGTAAAGCCCTTCTCCAGGGAGTAGATACCCGCGTCCCGGATGTGCCAGGGGGTGACGAAGTCGGGCTCACCGATGCCGAGAGAGATGGCGTCCTTCATCTCCTCCAGGATATCAAAGAACTTCCGGATGCCGGAGGGCTGCACGTTCTTGATCCGGTCGGACAGGATGGCATCGTAATTCATGTGAAGATCAGCTCCCTCTCCTGCTCTTCACGCTTTTCGAAGATCAGGTGTTTTTCCTTGTACTTCTTGAGGATGAAATGGGTGGCGGTACCGGTGACATCCTCCAGGGTGGCCAGGCGCTGTCCCACGAACTCGGCCACCTCCCGCAGGGTGCGGCCGGAGATGATGACGGTGAGGTCGAAGGCGCCCGACATCAGGTAGACGCTCTCCACCTCGTCGTACTGGTAAATCCGCTCGGCCACCCGGTCGAAGCCCTCCCCCCGCTGGGGGGTCACCTTGACCTCGATGAGGGCGGTGACGCTCTCCCGATCGGTGCGGTCCCAGTCCACGATGGCCTTGTAGCCCAGGACGATCTTCTTCTCCTCGTACTCCTTGATGGCGGCGTTGACTTCTTCCACGGTCATATCGGCCATGGAGGCCAGCTGCTCCCGGGTCAAGGTGCAGTCGTTCTCCAGAAGGCGCAGCAGTTTTGTATCCACGCTCATTCCTCCTCTGAGATTCTTTTTGGATAATTAAATGTATTATAGCACGCTTCAAAACCAAAGGGCAACCCTGGTTTTCTTTCCACTCTTGACTTTCATAAAATTAAAGTTTATAATCAATATTATTAAAAATAAAATTTTAAAAGGAGTGAATGATATTGATCTCCGTGGTGCCTGAGTGGATGGCAGAGCTGGAGGAGGAGGACATGGCCTTCATCCGGCGGTTCCTCCTGGCCTCCGGCTCCCTCAAGGAGGTGGCCGGAGAGTACGGGGTGAGCTACCCCACCGTCCGGCTGCGGCTGGACCGGCTCATCCAGAAGATCCGTCTGGCCGACGACCGGGCCGCCGACCCCTACGTGGCCCTCATCAAGCGTTTGGCCGTCAACGAGAAGATCGACTTTGACGCCGCCAAGCTCCTCATCAGCGAATATCGGAAGGCAAAGGAGGATTCCTCATGCAATACATGACCTCGCTTACCATATTTTTTATGCTTTTCTTTTACTACGCCGTCCCCACCGCCCTGCTGGCCATTCTGGAGTACTTTCTGGCCAAGCTGGAGAGCCCCTGGCCCGGACGGGTACTGCCCATCCTGTCGGTGGTCCATGCCCTGGGCTGGGCGCTGATGTGGCTGATCAACCTGTCCTCCTCCGCCGCAACGGGCCTTCTGCTCCTGGTGCCCCTGGTCCCGCTGGTGGTGTTCAACATCCCCACCCTCATCTTCCTGCTGATTTACAAGAACACCCGCAAAAAGTTTACCGAGCTCCGGGCCATGGACCGAAAGGACATCCAGGACCTGTAGGCCTCCCCCCTTTTCGCCTTGCAATTCTGCTGCCGAGTACCTCATCCGCGCCTAGAAAAAGACAAAGGAGAATGCTCTATGGTCCCAATGAGTACGATGAACGCCGCAAACATGCTGAACACCCTGCTCACGTTCCTTCCCATACTCTGTCTCTCCTATGCCATCCCAACCGCCTTTCTGTGCGTTTTGGAGTACTTCCTGGCACGGATGGAAAGCCCCTGGCCAGGGCGGGTACTGCCCATCCTGTCGGTGGTCCATGCCCTGGGCTGGACGCTGGTCCTGCTGTTCAACATGAGCACCATGCTCCACCCCTCCCTCTATTTTCTCCCCTTGGCCGTGCTGGTGATCTTCAACATCCCCACCGCCCTCTTTCTTCTGATTAACAAGATCACCCGAAAAAGATTCACCGAGCGCCGGGCCATGGACCGAAAGGATCTCCAGGACCTGTGAGCCTCCGCATTTTTCCCGCGCCTTCTCCGCCCCACGCCCTATCCTTCCATCCATAATAAAACAACAAAGGAGACTCCCCCATGAGCACTGTACGCATTTTTATGCTCGTCCCCATCCTCTGCCTCTATCTGGCCCTCCCCACCGCTCTGCTGGCCATCCTGGAATACTTTCTGGCCAGGCTGGAGAGCCCCTGGCCCGGACGGGTGCTGCCCATTCTGTCGGTGGTCAACTCCCTGGGCTGGACGTTGGTCCTGCTGCTCAACATGAGCACCATGCTCCACCCCTCCCTCTACTTCCTCCCCCTAGCCGTGCTGGTGATTTTCAACATGCCCACCCTCATTTTCCTGCTGGTCTATAAGACCACCCGTCGGAGGTTCACCGAGCGCCGGACCATGGACCGGAAGGACATTGAGGACCTGTAAACCTCGCCTTTTGCCTTGCAATTCCGGCGCCGCCATATTATAATGGCTTCACTACTTTACCGTAAAGGAGCCACCATCCTATGGACCAGTCCTACATCCCCGAGGGCTACGCCCCCCGGCTCAACCTCTATGATACCCAGAAAGCCATCGGCCTTCTGAAGCGCCTCTTCGAGGACACCCTGGGCGGCGCTCTCAACCTGCGCCGGGTCTCCGCCCCCCTCTTCGTGGAGGCCAGCACCGGCCTCAACGACGACCTCAATGGCGTGGAGCGCCCTGTCACCTTCGACATCCCCGCCGCCGGCCGGGATGCCCAGGTGGTCCACTCCCTGGCCAAGTGGAAGCGCATGGCCCTCCACCGCTACCAGTTCTCCGTGGGCGAGGGGCTCTACACCGACATGAACGCCATCCGCCGGGACGAGCAGCCCGACAACCTCCACTCCATCTACGTGGACCAGTGGGACTGGGAGAAGGTCATCGCCCCCCGGGACCGCAACGTGGACTACCTCAAGCACACCGTGACCACCATCGTGGAGGCGGTCTGCCAGACCCAGACCACCATCCGCTCCATGTTCCCCCAGCTCATGTCCCTCCCCGAGGTGAGCCGGGACGTGAGCTTCGTCACCACCCAGGAACTGGAGGACCGCTGGCCTGAGTTCTCCCCCAAGGAGCGGGAAAACGCCTGGGTGAAGGACCACCCCACCACCTTCCTCATGCAGATCGGCGGCGCCCTCAAGTCCGGCAAGCCCCACGACGGCCGGGCTCCCGACTACGACGACTGGACCCTCAACGGCGACATTTTGGTGTGGAATGCCGTCCTGGGCAAGGCCCTGGAGCTCTCCTCCATGGGCATCCGGGTGGACCCCGCCGCCATGGACCGCCAGCTCACCATCGCCGGCTGTGACGACCGCCGGAACCTCCCCTTCCACAAGGCTCTGCTGGCCGGGGAGCTCCCCCTCACCATCGGCGGCGGCATCGGCCAGTCCCGGCTGTGCGTCCAGCTGCTGGGCAAGGCCCACATCGGCGAGGTCCAAGCCAGCGTGTGGGACGACGAGACCCTCCGGGTCTGCCAGGAGGCCGGCGTCATTCTGCTGTAAGTTTCCGGTTCATACACAAAAACGGCCCCGGCGTCCATCGGACACCGGGGCCGTTTTCCTGTTTCCTGTTCTGTCTTACTTGAATTTCACAGCGGTGCCATAGGCGATGACCTCCGCCGCCCCCTGCATCACGGCCGCCGAGGCATAGCGCACGCACACCACAGCGTCGGCGCCCAGCTGCTGAGCGTCCTCCACCATGCGCTTGGTGGCCAGAGCCCGGGCCTCGTTCATCATCTCGGTGTAGGCCTTCAGCTCGCCGCCCACCAAGGTCTTGAAGCTCTGGGTGATATCCTTGCCGATGTTTTTGGACTGGATGGTGCTGCCCCGGACCAGGCCCAGGGTCTCCAGCTCCCTGCCGGAAATGGTCTCAGTAGTTGTCAAGATCATCTTCGTCACCGCTCCTTATTTCTTTGATCCGTTGGGCCAATACGTACAGTGATACGCCAATGAGCGCCAGGGGAACCACCGCGCCCAGCAGTTTTGCCCACAGGGACAGGCCGGGCGCAGTCCAGGACAGGACCAGCCAGCTGCCAAACCACAGGCACAACAGCACCGTTACCACGATGGGCGCCACAAGCTTACCTTTTTTCACACCGGTCCCCTCCTTTTCTATGCTCGCCCCCATTATGCCCGATGAGTTCTAGAATGTCAATGTCAGGAGATGGATGAGAGCGCAAAAAAGGGCTTGACAAGTCGGTTAGATGCTGATAGAATACTACCGCAAAACAAAGCAGGAGCGGTACCCCCGTCCTCACCTCCAGCCACCGGCGAAGAGGTCAACATGGAAAAAATTCCGCCGCCTTCGCGGCGTGGTTTTGACTTGTCGATTGCGGGTACCCTTCTAGGGTGTCCGCGTTTTATTTTGATTAGGAGGTGCTTTCGTATCAGCAACATGAGTCATCAGATCAACGACGAGATCCGGGACCGTGAGGTCCGCCTGATCTCCGATACCGGAGAGCAGCTGGGCATCATGTCGGCCCGTGAGGCCCTGGCCAAGGCCGAGGAGGCCAACCTGGACCTGGTGAAGATCTCTCCTACCGCCAATCCTCCCGTGTGCAAGCTTATGGACTACGGCAAGTTCAAGTTCGAGCAGGCCAAGCGGGAGAAGGAGGCCAGGAAGAACCAGCGCGTCGTGGAGATCAAAGAGGTGCGCATGTCTCCCGGCATCGACGTCAACGACTTCAACGTCAAGCTCCGCAATGCTCAGAAGTTCCTGTCCGAGGGCAACCGGGTGAAGGCCACCGTCCGCTTCCGCGGCCGTGAGATGGCCCACACCGACATCGGCAAAAAGCTGCTTCTGAAGTTTGCGGAGGACTGCAGCGAGGTCGCCGTCATGGACAAGGAGCCCAAGCTGGAAGGCCGCCACATGAACATGTTCCTGTCTCCGAAGGTCTCCAAGGACGCCAAGGAAGCCACAAAGTAAAAAAAAGGAGTCAACTGATATGGCTAAGATCAAGCTGAAAACCCACAGCGGCGCGAAGAAGAGATTCAGCCTCACCAAGACCGGCAAGGTCAAGCGCGCCCACGCCTTCAAGTCCCACCTCCTCAACGGCCACGGCAAGGATACCAAGCGCAAGAGAGGCCTCCGCGCCGGCGCTTATGCGGACAAGACCAACGAGCCCGCCATCAAGCGCATGATCCCCTATAAATAAGAACTTTTTTACCATAACATAGGAGGCTAATCGACAATGGCTAGAGTCAAAGGCGCAATGATGACGCGCAAGAGAAGAAATAAGATCCTGAAGCTGGCGAAGGGTTACTGGGGCGCTAAGAGCAAGCACTTCAAGATGGCCAACGAGCAGGTCATGAAGTCCCTGAAGTACGCCTACATCGGCCGCCGACTGAAGAAGCGTGACATCCGCTCTCTGTGGATCACCCGCATCTCCGCCGCCTGCAAGATGAACGGCATGAACTACTCCACCTTCATGAACGGCCTGAAGAAGGCCGGCGTGGCCATCAACCGCAAGATGCTGGCTGAGATGGCTGTCAACGACAAGGCCGCCTTCACCCAGCTCACCGAGCTGGCCAAGGCCAAGCTGGCCTGAGTCCTTTGAGGCATGAAATTCCCCAGTCCAACGGGCTGGGGGATTTTTTTGCCCATTTTTCCCTCTCTCTTGCCAGATTCCAACAAAAGGATTAAAATAGTTTTTATTGAAGACATTGAGTGGGAGGAACCTTTCCGTGAATCAGAACGATCCCCGTTATGCGGCCTATCTCCGCATCCTGGCCGAGGAGCTGGTGCCCGCCATGGGCTGCACCGAGCCCATCTCCATCTCCTTCTGCGCCGCCAAGGCCCGGGAGCTGCTGGGCGCACTCCCCGAGGCCATCACCGTGGCCGCCAGCGGCAATATCATCAAGAACGTCAAGAGTGTGGTGGTGCCCAACACCGGGGGCCGGAAGGGCATTGAGACCGCAGCCGCCGTGGGCGTGGTGGCCGGTGACCCCAACCGTGAGCTGGAGGTCATCGCCTCTGTCACTCCCGAGCAGCGGGAGGCCTTGGGCCGCTACCTGGAGACCACCTCCATCCAGGTCCTCCCCGCCGACACTGACCTGGTACTGGACGTCACCGTCACCGTCCGCTCCGGCGGCCACAGTGCCAGTGTCCGGGTGGCCAATCAGCACACCAACATCGTGTCCATGGTGAAGGACGGCGAGACTCTTTTTGAGGCTCCCGCCGTGGGCTGCGGCACCGCCACCGCCGCCTCCCCTGACCGGGCCCTCATGGACTTCGATGACATCTTTGACTTCGCCGACACGGTGGACATCGAGGATGTAAAGCCCCTGCTGGACCGCCAGATCGCCTATAACACCGCTATTTCCCGGGAAGGGCTCCAGGGGGACTGGGGCGCCAACATCGGCTCCACCCTGCTGAAGATCTACGGCGACGACGTGAAGGTCCGGGCCCGTGCTGCCGCCGCCGCCGGCTCCGACGCCCGCATGAGCGGCTGTGAACTGCCCGTGGTCATCAACTCCGGCAGCGGTAACCAGGGCATGACGGTCTCCCTGCCCGTCATTGAGTACGCCAAGGAGCTGAACAGCCCCCCGGAGCGCCTCTACCGTGCCCTCACCCTGTCCAACCTCACCGCCATCTACCAAAAGGAAGGCATCGGCCGCCTGTCGGCCTACTGCGGCGCCGTCAGTGCCGGGGCCAGCGCCGGGGCGGGCATTGCCTACCTGCTGGGCGGCGGCCGGACGGAGGCCGCCCATACCATCGTCAACGCCCTGGCCATCACCTCCGGCATCATCTGCGACGGCGCCAAGGCCTCCTGCGCCGGCAAGATCGCCGCCGCCGTGGACGCCGGCATCCTGGGCTACTACATGTTCCTCAACGGCCAGGAGTTCCATGGCGGAGACGGTATCATCTCCAAGGGCATCGAGTCCACCCTCCGCAACGTAACCCGCCTGGGCAAGGAGGGCATGAAGGAGACCGATGAGGAGATCATCCGCATTATGACCGGCTGCTGAACTTTATAGACAGAAAAAGGCCTCCCGCCGATGGCGGGAGGTCTTTTTTACGTTGGATGGAAATAGGAGCCTTACTCCTTGGTCTCCGCCTTGGGAGCCTCGGCGGCGGCCTTGGGGGCGGCCGGAGCGGCAGCCTTGGGAGCCGCAGGCTTGACCTCGGGCACCTTGCCGTCCACAGTGATCAGCTTGCGGGGGCACTTCTGGGCGCAGATACCGCAGCCGACGCACTTGTCGTAATCGATGACGGCCAGGTTGTTGACCATAGTGATGGCTTCCTTGGGGCAGGACTTGGCGCACAGAGAGCAGCCAATGCAGCCGTTAGAGCAGACCTTGGTGACGGCAGGACCCTTGTCCTTGGAGGAGCAGGGGATGGTGACGTGCTTCTTGGTCTTGTAGGGCTCCAGGGCAATGATGTGGCGGGGGCAGATGTCCACGCACTGGTTGCAGGCCTTACACTTATCCTCGTCCACCTTGGCCACGCCGTTGACGACATGGATGGCGTCGAAGGGACACACCTTCTCACAGGAGCCCATGCCCAGGCAGCCGTAGTCACAGCTCAGGGGGCCACCGCCGGGGAGGCGGGCAGCCGCCACGCAGTCGTGGACACCGATGTACTCGTACTTCTGGTGGTCCACACCGCAGCCGGTGCAGTGGACGGTGGCCACCATCTTGACGCTGTCACCGGCGGCCACGCCCATGATCTCACCGATCTGGGCAGCCACGGCGGCGCCGCCAGCGGCGCACTTGTTGACGGGCGCCTCGCCCTTCACCACGGCGGCAGCGTAGCCGCCGCAGCCAGCGTAGCCGCAGCCGCCGCAGTTGGCGCCGGGCAGGCAGCCGATGATGGCCTCCTCACGGGGGTCCACCTCAACGGCAAACACCCGGGAAGCGAAGGCCAGCACGGCGCCGAAGATCAGACCCAGTCCACCCAGGACCAGGAACGCAAATAAAACCAGATTCATTTCAGCCCCTCCTTAAAACACGCTCAGGCCGCTGAAGCCCATGAAGGCCAGAGCGATGAGGCCGGCGGTGACCAGAGCGATGGGGAAGCCCTCAAAAGCCTTGGGGCAGTCCATGGTGGCGTCCAGGCGCTCACGGACACTGGCGAAGAGGAAGATGGCCAGCAGGAAGCCCAGGCCGCCGGTGATGCCGTAGACAACGCTCTCGATGAAGTTGTAGTTGTTCTGCACGTTCAGCAGCACCACGCCCAGCACGGCGCAGTTGGTGGTGATGAGGGGCAGATAGATACCGAGAGCCTGATACAGGGAGGGGACGTTCTTCTTCAGGAACATCTCCACGAACTGCACCAGAGAGGCGATGACCAGGATGAAGGCGATGGTCTGCATGAAGGCCAGGTTGGGGCCGTCGCCGAAGATGGCGGGGTTCACCAGCAGGTACTCGTTGATGATCCAGCACACGGCGGAGGCCAGACCCATGACGAAGGTCACGGCCAGGCCCATGCCCAGAGCGGTGTCCACCTTTTTGGAAACGCCCATGAAGGGGCAGATGCCCAGGAACTGGGAGAAGATAAAGTTATTGACCAGGATAGCGCCCAGGGCGATGGAAAAGAGTTGTGTCACGTCCATTACTGAGCCACCTCCTCAGTTTTTTTCTTCTCGGAGCGAGCCAGGGCCCACTGCATGAAGGCGATAAGGCAGGCCAGCACCAGGAAGCCGCCCACGGGGAGGGAGATGCCCAGAGCGCCCACGCCCTCGGGCAGGATACGGATGCCGTTGCTGTCGTTGATGAAGCTCAGGCCACCCAGGATGGTGCCGTTGCCCAGCAGCTCACGGACCAGGCACATGACCACCAGCACCCAGGTGTAGCCGATGCCCTGGAAGATGCCGTCCACAGCGGAGGCGGCCACACCGTTCTTGTAGCAGAAGCCCTCGGCACGGCCCAGGATAATGCAGTTCACCACGATCAGTGGGATAAACACGCCCAAGCTATCCGACAATGCCGGTACGAAGGCTTTGAGCAGCAGATCCACGATGGTCACGAAGGTGGCGATGACCACGATGAAGCAGGCGATACGGATGGAGTTGGGGATAACCTTCCGCAGGGCGGAAATAACGATGTTGGAACAGGTCAGGATGATGAGCACGGACAGGCCCATGCCCACGCCGTTGAAGAACACAGTGGTGATGGCCATGGTGGAGCACATGCCCAGCAGCTGCACCAGCACGGGGTTCTGGGTGACCAGACCTTCCTTGAATTGTTTCTTAATGTCCATGGTCTAACCTCCTTAACCCAGAGTGCCCACGGCGGTGATGGCAGCATTGACGCCGCTGCAGACCGCGCGGGAGGTGATGGTGGCGCCGGTGAGAGCGGCGATCTCGCCGCCGTCCTTGGTGACGGCCACATTGGACTTGCCCACGAACTGGCTCCGGAAGTCCTCCTTGGTGGCGTTGGCGCCCAGACCAGAGGTCTCGGAGTGGCTGATGATGGACACGCCGGAGCAGGTGCCGTCGGTGTTCACGCCCACCATGATGTCCAGTACGCCGCCGAAGCCGGAGGGCGCGACCTGGACCACATAGCCGGCGTCGCCGGCCTGGTAGACCTTTGTAACGAGAGGATCACCGCCGGTGTATGCCACCTCGGTATAGCTGTCAGCGGGAAGCACAGCCTCCATGGCGGCCTGGGTCTTGGCCTGAGTGGCCACCTCGATGGGACCCATGGTGATGTTGTTCACCAGGCCCAGCAGCACGGCGCAGATGGCGCTGATGGCGAACAGGGTGACGATCAGCTGGACCGGACCCGCCTCTTTTTTCTTCATAACAACGGAATCGCTCATTTGGCGGCGCCCTCCTTTGCAGCTTTCTTGGCAGCCTTAGCCTTCTCCTTCATCTCTTTGGTGAAGCCGAAGCGGGCGGGCTTGGTCGCCTGATCGATGAACCACACGCACACGTTCATGATGAGGATGGCGTAGCTGACGCCCTCGGGATAGCCGCCGAAGTAGCGGATAAACACGGTGAGCAGGCCACAGCCGATGCCGAAGACGATCTCACCCTTGGGGCTGGTGGGGCTGGTCACATAGTCGGTGGCCATGAAGAAGGCACCCAGGAACAGGCCGCCGCCCAGCAGCTCATAGAGCATCCAGGTGACGCGGTCGTTGCCGCCCTGGGGGAAGATGAAGGTGAGCACCGCCACGGTGGCAATGAAGGCCACGGGGATGTTGGGACGGATGACGCCCCGGGCGATGAGGTAGATACCGCCGGCCAGAAGCATCACAGCGGAGACCTCGCCGATGCAGCCGCCCACATTGCCCACGAACATGTCCATGATGCTGGCCTCAGGCAGAACACCGGAGTGCATGAAATCCACGGACAGGGGGGTGGCGCCAGTGACGGCGTCGGCAGCGGAGATGAGGCCGGACCACTTGCCAGGCACAGCCCAGGTGGTCATGGCCACCGGGTAGCTGAGCATCAGGAAGGCACGGCCGCCCAGGGCGGGGTTGATGAAGTTCTTGCCCAGGCCGCCGAAGAGCTGCTTGACCACCACGATGGCGAAAAAGTCGCCGATGATCAGCATCCAGTAGGGCAGGGTCACGGGGCAGACAAAGGCCAGCAGCACACCGGTGACGGCGGCAGACAGGTCGCCGCTGGTCTGGGTCTTGTGGAGGAGCTTGCGGTAACCGATCTCGAAGATCTCACAGGCCACCACAGAGATGATGGTGGCGATGAGGGCCCGGGGGCCGAAGAAGTACACAGCCGCGCACAGAGCGGGCACCAGGGCGATCAGCACATCCAGCATCAGGGAGCGGGTGCCGATGGGAGAGGAGACGTGGGGGGAGGAAGCTACCCCCAGCAGCTTATTCTCGTTGCTCATGCTTTGGCCGCCTCCTTCGCTTTCGCTTTCTGCTGGAGACCGCGGATCTCAAACTTGGCCATCCGGAAGGTCTGGACCAGGTGGATCCGGGCGGGGCAGATGTAGTTGCAGGAACCGCACTCCATGCAGTCCATCACGTTGTACTCCTGGACCTTGTCCCAGTCGCGCTTCATGCTGTACATACGCATGTAGAGGGGCATGAGGTGCATGGGGCAGGCGTTGACACACTTGCCGCAGCGGATGCAGGTCTGCTCGGTGTCCTGCACGGCAGCCTCGGCGTCGGTGAGGGCCAGGATACAGTTGGTGCCCTTCATCATGGGGGCGGTGAGATCGTACTGGGGGTTGCCCATCATGGGGCCGCCCATCAGGAGGCGCTGGGGCTGGGTCTGGAACCCGCCGGCCATCTTGATGAGGTGCTCGATGGGGGTGCCGATGGGGGCGTTGACGTTCATGGGCCGGGCCATGGCGCCGCCGGTCAGGGTGACGTTGCGGTGGGTGAGGGGCTTGCCCTCGGTGACCGCGTCGTAAATAGCGGAGGCGGTGGCCACGTTAAACACGGTGCAGCCCACGTCGGCGGGCAGGCCTCCGGGGGGCACCTCACGGCCGGTGATCCGCTGGATGAGCTGCTTCTCAGCGCCCTGGGGGTAGCGGGTCTTCAGGGTCTCGATATGGATGCCGCTGTCGGCGGGGAGCAGGCTCTTCAGGTGCTCCACGGCGTCGAGCTTGTTGCCCTCGATGCCGATGGTGGCCTCCTTCAGGCCAAGGGCCTTCATGATAAAGCCCACGCCGCCCAGAACGGCCTCGCCGCGCTCCAGCATGAGCCGGTGGTCGGCGGTGATGTAGGGCTCACACTCAGCGCCATTGATGAGGATGGCGTCGACTTTGCCCACCGCGCCGGAGAGCTTGACGTGGGTGGGGAAGCCCGCGCCGCCCATACCGGTGATACCGGCTTCCTTGACGATGTCGATGATCTCCTGGGGAGTGAGGACATCCACATTGTCACGGTGCTTGATGGTCTCACAGGGAGTGTCCTGGAAATCGTTCTCGATGACCACGGACATCATTTTGCCTCCGCCGGGATGGGGCCGGGCCTCCACGGCCACGACCTTGCCGGAGACGCTGGCGTGAATGGGAGCGCCCAGACCGGCGATCTCGCCGATCTTCTGGCCAACCTTCACCTCATCCCCCACAGCCACGATGGGCTTGCAGGGAGCGCCCACATGCATGGACATGGGGATCACCACCTGAGCCGGAGCTTCCTCCAGCGGGACAACAGGCTTGCGCTCCGTTGCCTCCTTGTGCTCGGCGGGGTGGACGCCGCCATAAAACTTATGACTCATAGCATCACCTCTGTCATTACTTCAAACCTCTGCTTCCGAATTTAGGCCGCTGAACAAGTGGCTGTCAGAATGCTCAGTCATTTGTTCAGCGGTCCTTCCCGATGGGCAGTCCGTTCTCACCGGCCTGCCTTCTCCCCAATGATCCGACCCCCTGCATAGGGCATGCTCGAATCTTTATTATAATAGTACTACCAATCAAAAATGTCCAGCATTTCCAGCGAAAAAAGCGCCGAAATTAGGGAAAATAAATTTGCCTTTTCCCTCCGTCCGCCTGCGGTTTAAGGCAAGCGCCTGCAATTCTCCGCTTCACTTGTTCGGAATGCGAATTTTTTTGTTTTTTCTAAAAATCCACCGTTGACAAATGGACCTAGCAGTTGTATCATGATGACTAATGTCACATTTTTATATTGCGAAAACAGCAATGACCGGGTAAGTAAATCGGTCTCGCAAGCCCAGAGAGGGAGCGGCAGGTGTGAGCTCCCGTGAGGGGCCGGGAGAAAGTCGCTCGTGAGCTGCGCCCTTGAACTTCCAGTAGGGGGCGACGGTTCCCCCCGTTACCGGGGATGAAAGCGCGCGGGCGTTTGCCTGCGAATTTAGGTGGTACCACGGAGTAAGACTTCGTCCTAGAGAGGACGAAGTCTTTTTGCATATTTGTCCCTTTTCTAGCACAACCCCGCTTCCGGTCACCGGGAGCTTTTCCTATTTTGAAACTCGAGGAGGAATGCTGCATGATCAACGGAGCCCAGGCCCTGATGGAGAGCCTTAAGCGCGAGGGGGTGGAGCGGGTATTCGGCTATGCCGGCGCCACTATCTGCCCCGCTGTGGATGCCCTGGCCGCCACCGACATCGCCTACACCCTGGTCCGCACGGAACAGAACGCCGGTCACATGGCCTCCGGTTACGCCCGCATGATTGGCAAGCCCGGTGTGTGCATGGTGACCTCCGGTCCCGGCGCCACCAACCTCATCACCGGCATCGCCACCGCCTACATGGACTCCATCCCCATGGTGGCCATCACCGGCCAGGTCCAGAGCTACCTGCTGGGCCGGGACATCTTTCAGGAGGTGGACATCACCGGCGCCTGTGCCCCCTTCATCAAGCACAGCTACCTAGTGAAGGACGCCAACGATATTCCCCGCGTCGTCAAGGAGGCCTTCCACATCGCCTCCACCGGTCGGCAGGGCCCCGTGCTCATCGACATCCCCATCGACATCCAGCAGCAGATGATCGACCCCGTCTACCCCGACAGCGTGGACATCCGGGGCTACAAGCCCAGCGTCAAGGGCAACGACAACCAGATCAAGCGGGTGGCCGCCTCCATCTCCGCCGCCCAGAAACCCCTGCTGTGCGTGGGCGGCGGTCTCTTCAGCGCCAAGGCCCAGGAAGAGCTGATCACCCTGTGCGAGAGCGCCCGCATCCCGGTAGTCACCACCATGATGGGCCTGGGGCTGCTGCCCAGGAACCACCCCCTGAACCTGGGCATGATCGGTGCCTTCGGTACCCCCACCGCCAACCGGGCCCTCAACACCACCGACCTGCTCATCATTGCCGGCGCCCGGGCCGCCGACCGGGCGGTGACCTCCCCCAAGGAGATTGCCAGCCGTACCAAGACCGTCCACCTGGATGTGGACCCCGCCGAGATCGGCAAGAACTTCTCCACCACGGTGCCCGTGGTGGGCGACGTGAAGGTCATCCTGGAACAGCTCATCTCCCACCACCCCAAGGCCCAGAGCGAGGCCTGGATTGCCGACCTCCAGGCCCGGCGGCAGGCCGAGCCTCATCCCGCTGCCGCTCCCGGCACCGGCAGCGTCACCCCCTCCTACCTCATGCGCACTCTGGGTGAGCAGCTGGAGGACGACGCCTGCGTCTGCGTGGATGTGGGCCAGAACCAGATCTGGGCGGCCAAACACCTGCCCATGAAGCACGGCCGCTTCCTCACTACTGGCGGCCTGGGCACCATGGGCTACTCCCTCCCCGCCTCTCTCGGCGTCAAGACCGCCGTCCCCGACCGGCAGACCGTGGTGGTCTGTGGCGACGGCAGCTTCCAGATGTTTGAAAACGAGCTGGCCACCCTGAAGGCCATGGGGACCGACGTGAAGATCGTCATGGTCCACAATGGGGTGCTGGGCCTGGTCCACCAGATCCAGTATTCCAGCTACAGCGGCCCCTTCGGCGTGGATCTCACCGGCTCCCCCGACTTTGAAAAGCTGGCCGAAGCCTACGGCATCCCCAGTAAGCGCATCTCCGACGACGGTCAGGTTGACAGCGCCATCCGCGATATGCTCACCGCGTCCGGACCCTATCTACTTATCTGCGACGTGGACCCCATGACCACCACATCCATGACTTAAGAAAGGAGGAAGGCCATATGACCCAGACCATTTCCGTACTGGTGGAAAACCGGGCCGGCGTGCTCAACCGCATCACCGGTCTCTTCGCCCGCCGGGCCTTCAACATCGAGAGCCTGGCCGTGGGCGTCACCGACGACAAGAACATCTCCCGCATCACCATCATTGTGGACTCCGGCAACAATGTGGTGGAGCAGGTGGAAAAGCAGCTCAACAAGCTGGTAGACGTCATCAAAGTCCGCACCCTGGACGAGAAGAAGCTCATCGGCCGAGAGCTCATCATCGTGAAGGTGTCCACCTCCACCAAGACCCGCCAGGATGTGGCGAACCTCTGCCAAATCATGGGCGCCAAGATCGCCGACATCAGCAGCACCAGTATGACCCTAGAACTTTCCGACACCCCCGACCGGGTGGACCTCTTCGAGAGCCTCCTGCGGCCCTTCTCCATCCTGGAGGTGGCCCGGACTGGTGTCATCGCCGTCCAGAAGGGCAGCGGAAAAATCTAAGCCGGCGGTTCGTTCCGCACGGCGTCAGGAGGGACAACGTGAAAATCCGAGCCACTCAAGCCATCATGGAATGCCTGCTGGAGCAGGGCGTGGACACCGTCTTCGGCTACCCCGGCGGCACTATATTAAATGTATATGACGAGCTCTACCGCTATCAGGACAAGATCCGCCACATCCTGACGGCCCATGAGCAGGGCGCCTCCCACGCCGCCGACGGCTATGCCCGTTCCACCGGCAAGGTGGGGGTGTGCTTCGCTACCTCCGGCCCCGGCGCCACCAATTTGACCACCGGTATCGCCACCGCCTACATGGACTCCTCTCCTGTAGTCTTCCTCACCTGCAACGTGGGGGAGAGTACCTTGGGCAAGGACGCCTTCCAGGAGGTGGACATCACCGGCATCGCCATGCCCATCACCAAGGCCACCTACCTGGTCCGGAACCCCAACGACATCCCCGACATCATCCGGGAGGCCTTCGCCGTGGCCGCCATGGGACGGCCCGGCCCGGTGCTCATCGACCTTTTAAAGAATGTCACCGCCCTGGACGTGATGATCGACTATGAGCCTCTCCCCAAGGAGGAGCACCAGTACTACGGCCGTCTGGCCGACCTGCGGAAGCGGGCGGGCTGGGACCTGACGCCCCCCGCCCCCAACAGCGACGACGTGGACAAGCTGGTGGAGCTCATCGCCCAGTCGGAAAAGCCCATGCTCATCTGCGGCGGCGGCGTGGTCCGCAGCCGGGCCCATGAGGAGTTCCGCACCCTGGCCGAGAAGCTGGACGCCCCGGTGGCCATCACCGTCATGGGCGGCGGCGGCTTCCCCGGTGCCCACCCCCTCACCACCGGCATGCTGGGTATGCATGGCTCCCGGAGCTCCAACATCGCCTGCGACAACTGCGACCTGCTCATCGCCGTGGGCTGCCGCTTCTCCGACCGGGTGGCCACCGAGCCCTCCACCTTCGCCAAGCAGGCCAAGATCGTACATATCGACATCGACCGGGCAGAGATCGACAAGAACGTCAAGACCTACCACCACATCATCGGAGACGCCAAGCAGGTCCTCCAGATGGTCAATGACCGCATCCCCGCCTACCAGCACCCGGCGTGGAAGGAGTTCGTCTTCTCCCACCGGCCCGCAGCGCCGGAGGAGAGCGCCGCTCTCACCCCCTACCAGATCATCCGTACGCTCCGGGAGCTGTGCCCCCAGGATTCCATCGTGGCCACCGACGTGGGCCAGCACCAGATGTGGAGCATCCAGCACTTCCACTTCGACTACCCCGGACAGCTCATCACCTCCGGCGGCTTCGGCACCATGGGCTTCGGCCTGGGCGCCGCTATGGGCGCCAAGCTGGGCAACCCGGACAAGACGGTGCTCCACATGACCGGCGACGGCTGTTTCCGCATGAACGGCCAGGAGCTGGCCACCGTCTCCCACTACGACATCCCCATCATCACTGTCATCTTCAACAACCACACCCTGGGCATGGTCCACCAGTGGCAGAACCTCCTCTACGGCGGCCGCTTCTCCGAGACCGACCTCAACTTCGCCCCCGACTTCGTGAAGCTGGCCGAGGCCTACGGCGTCCGGGGCAAGAGAGTCACCACCCGGGCCGAGCTGGCCGACACCGTCCGGGAGGCCCTGGACCTGGGCCACGCCTACGTCATCGAGTGCATCATTGACACCGATGAGACCGTGCGCCCAATGGTCTCCGCCGGCAAGCCCATCACCGAATTCCTGTTGGAGTGAGGATGGAGAAAGGAGCGTGATCGTTATGGAAAGCAAAGAGCATACCCTCTCCATCCTGGTGGAGAACACCCCAGGCGTGCTGAGCCAGGTCTCCCGCCTGTTTTCCAGGAAGGGCTACAACATCGAGTCCATCGCCTCCGGCACCACGGAGGACCCCAAGGTCACCCGCATCACCATCGTCATGAACGGGGACGACGCCACCATCGCCCAGCTGGCCGCCCAGCTGCGGAAGCTGCTGTGCGTCATCTCGGTCAAGGTCCTCTCCACCGAGGACGCCGTCCAGCGTGAGCTGGTGCTGGTGAAGGTGAAGGCCGACACCAAGGACAAGCGGGACGAGGTCCTCCAGATCGTCAGTGTCTTCCGGGCCAGCGTGGTGGACATCAGCCGCGAGACCCTCACCGTCTCCATCCTGGGCGACGAGAACAAGGCCTGCGCCCTCATGGACCTGCTGGCCGACTTCGGCGTCCTGGAGGTGGTCCGCACCGGTATCATCGCCATTGAGCGGGGCATCCGCACCATCTACGAGGACACCAAGGAGTCCGGCGAATTCAACTACGGCAAGAACGTTTTGTAAGCGCGTTTTTTTGCAAAGATTGTATCATAGTTATCATTCTTTTCCACATTGCTGTGGTATTCTATTCATCACTTAGAACCGTCACCACGAAAAAAGGAGTGTATTGTCATGGCAAAGATGTACTACGAGAAGGACTGCGAGCTCAGCTACCTCAACGGGAAGAAGATCGCCATCATCGGCTACGGCTCCCAGGGCCACGCCCACGCCCTCAACCTGAAGGACTCCGGCTGCGACGTCTGCGTCGGTCTCCGTCAGGGCTCCAAGAACTGGGCCGTCGCCGAGAAGGCCGGCCTCACCGTGAAGACCATCCCTGAGGCCGCCAAGTGGGCCGACATCGTCATGATCCTCATCAACGACGAGGGCCAGGCCGACGTCTATAAGAAGGACATCGCCCCCTACCTGGAGGAGGGCAACGCCCTGGCCTTCGCCCACGGCTTCAACATCCGCTACAAGCAGATCATCCCTCCCGCCGGCGTGGACGTCTTCATGGCCGCCCCCAAGGGCCCCGGCCACACCGTCCGTTCCCAGTACCTGGCCGGCAAGGGTGTGCCCTGCCTGGTGGCCGTGGAACAGGATGCCACCGGCAACGCCTATAAGATCGCCCTGGCCTACATCGCCGGCATCGGCGGCGCCCGCGCCGGCGTCATGGAGACCACCTTCCACGACGAGACCGAGACCGACCTCTTCGGTGAGCAGACCGTTCTGTGCGGCGGCGTGGTGGACCTGATGCGCTGCGGCTTCGAGGTGCTGGTGGAGGCCGGTTATGAGCCCGAGAACGCCTACTTCGAGTGCATCCACGAGATGAAGCTCATCATCGACCTCATCAACAAGGGCGGCGTGGCTGCCATGAACTACTCCATCTCCGACACCGCCGAGTACGGCGAGTACGTCTCCGGCCCCCGTGTCATCCCCCACGAGGAGACCAAGGCCCGGATGCGCGCCGTCCTCTCCGACATCCAGGATGGCACCTTCGCCGGCAAGTGGATCGCCGAAAACAAGAACGGCCGCTGCTTCTTCAATTCCAAGCGTGACAACCTCAAGAAGCACCAGATGGAGATCGTGGGCGAGGAGCTCCGCAAGAACATGATCTGGGGCGGCGACAAGGATCTGGACTCCGCTTCCAACTAACCAACCAAATTTCATATTACCATCAGACGGTATCAAGTGGGGACATGAGCGCATCATGTCCCCACTTTTTTGGAGGAATGGAAGATGAAACGAAGACTGACCACCCTTCTCCTGGTACTGGCACTGCTCACCGCTCTGTGTGTCCCCGCTGGTGCCTCCCTGGTGGAGAGCGGTACCTACTGGATCGAGACCCACGGCGCCTCCGACGTCAATGCCCTCATTAAGCGGGGGCAGACTGAGCCCATCCTCATCCTCTACTACTCCCGTCACTGTGGGTACAGCCAGAACTGGATCCCCCAGTTCAAGGACTACGCCGAGCAGGCCGGGATCACCGTCTACGGCATGGATGAGTACGTGGACGGCTCCGACCTGGGCGTCATGAATTTCGGCATCGATGTCTACGGCGAATACCCCATCGCCATCCGCTTCTGGGGCAACGGCGCGCCCCCCGTGGTCACCGACTCCATCCGCTCCCTGGAGGCCTTTGAGGAGCAGCTTTACGCCGAGCCGCCTCAGACGGACGACAGCGGCTTCCAGATCAGTGCCAACGGCACCCTTCTGCGCTATACCGGCTCCGCCGCCGACGTGGTGGTCCCCGCCGGGGTCACCGCCATCGCAGCCAAGGCCTTTGTGGAAAACGATAACCTGCGCAGCGTCACCGTTCCCGAGGGGGTGACCTCCATCGAGGAGTGGGCCTTTCAATTCTGCGAAAACCTGGTCAGCGTCACCCTCCCTGACAGCGTCACCCAGATGGGATACGGCTGCTTTGACCTGTGCACCTCCCTCCGCGAGGTACGTCTGCCGGGCAGGCTCACCGTTCTTCCCTATAGCACCTTCGCCAGCTGCTGGTCTCTCACCCACATCCAGCTGCCCGACTCTCTCACCGAGATTGGGATGCTGGCCTTCCACAACTGCTACGCCCTGCGGGAGATCACCATTCCCGCCGGCGTCACAGTCATAGGAGAAGATGCCTTCGGCTCCTGCTTTGCACTGCACACGGTCCGTTTCCTTGGGTCCAAGCCCCAGATGCCCACCGGAGAGCAGAGTCCCTTCTCCGGCTCCAATGGCGCTGGGATCTGGCCCGCCGGCGATACCTCCTGGGGCACCGCAGTGCAGCTGCTCCAGGAACACCCCGACCTCAACTGGGGCGGCCGGCCGGGGGAAGTCCTGCAAGAGCCCTCCGACTTCTTCCCCTGGAACGACGGCTCCATCTCCGACTGGGCCTTTGATGAGGTGTGGGATACCCACTGCTACAAGCTTTTCCCCCTCCAGACCGGCCGGGACTACGACCAGCCTGTCTCCAGAAAGACCTTCTGCGGCTTTATCATCCAGGTCATCAGCAAGCACACTGGTCTGGACAGCTCCGACATCCTCCAGGGCGACAAGACCAGCCCCTTTACCGATACCGATTCCCTTTGGGTCATCGCCGCCAATCGGTTGGAGCTGGTGAGCGGCCGAGGGGACGGCACCTTCGATCCGGAGGGCAACATCACCCGCCAGGAGGCCGCCGCCATGCTGGCGCGCACCGCCCGGTATCTGGGTATGGAAGGGACCGGCACATCCAGGACCTTCTCCGATCAGGCTGACATCGCCCCCTGGGCCGCCGACAGCGTGTCCTTCGTCACCACCCTCTCCACCCCAGACGGCCGGACCGTCATGGGGAGCACCGGCACCGGCTTCTCCCCCTTGGCCACTTACACCCTTCAGGAGGCCTGCTGTTCCTTCCTGCGGCTCTACCAGTCCCTGGTGGGGATTTGATAAAATGAAAAACAGGCGCTGTGTGCCTTCGCACACAGCGCCTGCTTTTTAATTTTCGTTCTCCCCGTCCTTGTTCAGGATGGCCATGAACTCCTCGCCGGTGATGGTCTCCTTCTGGTAGAGGTAGTCAGACAGCTCGTCCAGCTTCTTACGGTCCTTCTCCAGGATCTCCACAGCCTTCCGGTGCTGGCGCTTGACCAGCTCCACCACCTGCCGATCCACCTCGGTCTGGGTCTCAGCCGAGCAGGCCAGAGAGGCGTCCCCGCCCAGGTACTGGTTCTGTACTGTCTCCAGGGCCACCATATCGAAGTCGGGGCTCATGCCGTAGCGGGTAATCATGGCCCGGGCCAGCTTGGTGGCCTGTTCGATGTCGTTGGAGGCTCCCGTGGTCACCGAACCGAATACCACTTCCTCCGCCGCCCGGCCGCCGGTAAAGGTGGCGATCTTGTTCTCCAGTTCCTCCCGGCTCATGAGGTAGTGGTTGCCCTCCTCTACCTGCATGGTGTAGCCCAGAGCGCCGGAGGTGCGGGGAATGATGGTGATCTTCTGCACCGGCGCCGAATTGGTCTGCCGGGCGGCCACCAGGGCGTGTCCGATCTCGTGGCAGGCCACGATCCGCTTCTCCTTGTCCGTGAGGATGGCGTTCTTCTTCTGGTATCCGGCGATGACCACCTCAATGCTCTCCTCCAGGTCGGCCTGGGTGGCAAAGCGCCGCCCATCCCGGACGGCCCGCAGGGCAGCCTCATTGACGATGTTGGCCAGCTCCGCGCCGGAGGCGCCGGAGGCCATCCGGGCCACCTTCTCCCAGTCCACGTCCTCGGCCACCTTGATCTTCTTGGCGTGGACCTTCAGGATATCCTCCCGGCCCTTCAGGTCGGGGAGCTCCACCGGCACCCGCCGGTCAAACCGGCCGGGCCGGGTGAGGGCGGGGTCCAGGGACTCCGGCCGGTTGGTGGCGGCCAGGATGATGACGCCGTTGTTGCCCTCAAAGCCGTCCATCTCGGTGAGGAGCTGGTTGAGGGTCTGCTCCCGCTCGTCGTTGCCGCCGTAGGCGCCGGAGTTGCGCTTCTGGCCAATGGCATCGATTTCGTCGATGAAGACGATACAGGGGGCCTTCTCCTTGGCCTGCTTGAAGAGGTCCCGGACCTTGGAGGCGCCCATGCCCACGAACATCTCCACAAATTCCGAGCCGGACATGGAGAAGAAGGGGACGTTGGACTCGCCGGCCACGGCCTTGGCCAGCATGGTCTTGCCGGTGCCCGGAGGGCCCACCAGCAGGATGCCCTTGGGCATGGAGGCGCCGATCTCCTTGTACTTTCCGGGGTCGTGGAGGTAGTCCACCACCTCCTGGAGGTTCTCTTTGGCCTCGTCCTCACCGGCTACGTCGGAGAACTTGATGCCCTCAGAGGACTTGACGTAGACCTTGGCGTTGGACTTTCCCATGCCGAACATCATGGAGTTGGGGCCGCCCATTTTGTTCATCATCCGCTTGGAGAGGTACTGCCCCAGAGCCACAAAGATCACGATGGGCAGAATCCAGTTGAGCAGGATGCTCAGCAGCGGGTCGGTCTGCTGGATGATCTCGCCGGAGAATTTGGCGCCGGAGTCAAAGAGGCGCTGTGTGAGGTCGGGGTCGGGCATCATGCCGGTTTTGTAGACGGTGGTCTTATCCTTGTCCGTAAATACGATTAGGTTCTCTGTCTCCTGGACTTCCACCCGGCCGATCTCCTTGTCCTTTGCCATCTGCATGAAGGTGCCGTAGTCCACCTCCTGGATCTGCCGCTGGGCGATCCAGGGCATGGCCAGGAAGTTGAAGAGCAGCAGGATCAGCAGCATGATGACATAGTAGTAGATCAGCGGTTTTTTCGGGGTCTTTACTTCATTCATATCATGTTCCTTCCGTTCTGCGGCTTATTTTTACAAAACTCCACTTTCAGGTTATAACAGGTCTCTCCCCGCTACGCCACTGACACTTTTCGACTTTTGTACAGACAAAAAGACCGGACTGTCCAAAAAAGGGACAGTCCGGTTGCTTTGTTTCCTAAAGCCTTTCTGGAAAGGGGGTAAAGAACCTGCCGGTCAGCATGCGGTAGAGCTGATCTGTGAGCAGCTTTTCGTCCACCTGCTCCTGCTGGCCCACCTGGAACAGGATCCCGGCCAGGCCGTAGGCGCAGAAATCCAGCAGCAGCCCCAGGTCGGTGTGGTCGATGGTATGCCGGGGCGACCGCAGCTGGTAGGCCTTTTGCAGATAGGTCCGAAGGCCCTCCACGATGATCCGCTCAATTTGCTCCCGGTGCTGGGAGTTGAGCAGCCGACGGAGAAACCCTCGGTTTTCCACCATCATGGATACGAAAATCCCCATGGCCTCCCGATCCGAAGACGCCTCCAGGCCCCGTGCCAGGGTTCGTTCCGCCGTTTCCCCCATGCCCCACTCCAGCACGTCCATGATGTCCTTAAAGTGGTAGTAAAAGGTCTGTCGGGAGATCTTGCAGCGCTCCACCAGATCGGTCACCGTGATCTTATCGATGCTCTTCCCTCTGGCCATATTGAAAAAGGTCTCAGCAATCATGGTTTTTGTGTTTGCCGGCATAGTTTGCTCCCCTGTCCTCTGATTTTTTGGCCCGCCGCTACTCTTACCGCTTCCCGGCCACCATGGCGGCGACCAGTACACCCAGGACGGAGATCAGGGGCAGGGTCAGCTCTACGTCCTCCGGAGGCACACCCCAAATTCGGTGGACAGCCCACCATAGGGAGGGAAAGACCGCCATGACGCCCAGCAGCCATCCCCGCATGGCGCTGAGGATATGGGGCCAGTTGCTGTTGTTGACACGCACTCCCGGCAGATTTATACGGAAGGGTCCGTCGCTGTACGCGCTGATCCTGTTCTGGTCATAATAGGCGGGCAGCCGCTCCTTCCTAGCCGGAGGGCGGCCTCCCGTCAACCGACCAGCGGTAGAGTCCCTGGGGCCCAATGCTTTGCGGCGCTTTAAAAAAGCGCGGGTCCGCGCCCCCCCCCCCCCCCGCTCCGTCACCGGATGGGGCTGAGCCCCGTGGCCGCCTGAGCGGCCGGGAGGTCCCGGCGCAGGACATAGATGGTGTACATCCAACGGTGCTCCTGGAACAGAGTGTCGCTCCGCTCCCGGCTCCCCATGCTCAGGCCTGGCGAGGTCCGGTCCCTCGCCTTGACGTGGCAGTCGATCCCCGCCTGCTCCAGGGCGTCGGTGATGGCATTGCACTGCTCCATGTTGAACACGATGGCCAGCTCACTGCGGTTCCACGGTAGGATCATAGGCGTCCCTCCTATCTCACGTCGGATGCTTTCCCTTTATCATGCCAGCTCCCCCACGTTTTGTCAACCGTCCTCCGGCTGCTCCAGCCCCATCTCGTCCATGGCGTGGCGCATGTGGATGGCCATGGCGTGCCCGGCGCCCGCCCCGTCCCGCCGTTGGAAGAACTCCAGCAGCAGGGCGTGGTCCCGGAGGGTGTCCGCGGCCAGCCGCTCTCCGTGCTCCCCCGTCCCCACCGCCGTGTAGACCGCCCGGTGGATGAGGGGCAGTAGCCGCACCATAAACTCGTTGTGAGTGGCCCGGACGATAGCGGCGTGGAAGGCCCCGTCGGCCTCCACCCGGTCCTGCCCCGCCCGGATGCAGTCCTCCACCGCCGCCCCCTTCTCCAGGATATCGGAGAGTTCCTCTTCGGTGGCCCGGAGGCAGGCCAGCCTGGCCGCCTGGGGCTCGAAGATGCTCCGCAGCTCGAAGAGATCCCGGAGCTGTCCCTTCACCCGCTCCAGTCCGCCGAAGCCGAAGTCCTCGATCTCCCCCACCTGCTCCGACACGAAGGTGCCCTTCCCCCGGCGGACCTCCAGCACCCCCTGGGTCACCAGGGACCGGATGGCCTCCCGCAGGGTGGTCCGGCTCACCCCCAGCTCCTGGGAGAGCTCCAGCTCGTTGGGTAGCTTCTCCCCCGGCCCGGGCCGGCCCTCTGCCACGATCCGGGCATACAGCCCCTCCGCCGTCTGCTGGGCCAGGCTCTTTTTCTCCATGCCCCCGCCTCCTTTTTTCCTTGACATTCGCACCTCTATCTTATAATATATTGTCAGATAATGCAAGTGTGATAATACAACGCTGAGGAGGAATGTTTCATGCGCAGTGATAACGTGACCAAAGGGGTGGAACGTGCCCCCAACCGCTCCCTCTTTTACGCTCTGGGCTACACCAAGGAGGAGCTGGAGCGGCCCCTCATCGGCGTGGTCTGCTCCCAGAACGAGATCGTCCCCGGCCACATGAATCTGGACAAGATTGCCGAGGCGGTGAAGGCCGGCATCCGCATGGCCGGCGGCACTCCCATTGAGTTCCCCGCCATCGCCGTGTGCGACGGCATCGCCATGGGCCACATCGGCATGAAGTACTCCCTGGTGACCCGTGAGCTCATCGCCGACTCCACCGAGGCCATGGCCCTGGCCCACCAGTTTGACGGCCTGGTGATGATCCCCAACTGTGACAAGAACGTGCCCGGCCTTCTCATGGCCGCCGCCCGGCTGAACATCCCCACCATCTTCTGCTCCGGCGGGCCCATGCTGGCCGGCCGCCTGAACGACGGCCGCCGCTCCTGTCTCTCCCACATGTTCGAGGCGGTGGGCGCCTACAAGGCCGGCAAGCTGGACGAGGCCGGCGTGGAGGATTATGAGAACAACGCCTGTCCCACCTGCGGCTCCTGCTCCGGCATGTACACCGCCAACTCCATGAACTGCCTCACCGAGGGCATCGGCATGGCCCTCCGGGGCAACGGCACCATCCCCGCCGTCATGTCCGCCCGGCTGCGGCTGGCCAAGCACACCGGCATGCAGATTATGGAGCTGGTGAAGCGTGACATCAAGCCCCGGGATATCATGACCGAGGCCGCTTTCCACAACGCCGAGACCCTGGACATGGCCCTGGGCTGCTCCACCAACTCCATGCTTCACCTGCCCGCCATCGCCCACGAGTGTGGCATCGAGCTCTCCTTCGACATGGCCAACGAGATCAGCCGCAAGACCCCCAACCTCTGCCACCTGGCCCCCGCCGGCAACACCTACATCGAGGATCTGGATCGGGCCGGCGGCGTCTACGCCGTCATGAAGGAGCTCACCAAGAAGGGCCTGCTGGACACCTCCGGCATCACCGTCACCGGCAAGACGGTGGCCGAGAACCTGGAGGGGGTGGAGAACACCGACCCCGAGATCATCCGGCCCATCGAGAATCCCTACTCCCCCTATGGCGGCATTGCCGTCCTCAAGGGCTCCCTGGCCCCCGAGGGCTGCGTGGTCAAGCAGTCCGCCGTGGCCGAGGAGATGATGGTCCACACCGGCCCCGCCCGGGTCTTTGACTCCGAGGACGACGCCATCCAGGCCATCTATGAGGGGAAGATCCAGGCCGGCGACGTGGTGGTCATCCGTTACGAGGGCCCCAAGGGCGGACCCGGCATGCGTGAGATGCTCAACCCCACCTCCGCCATCGCCGGCATGGGTCTGGACAAGTCGGTGGCCCTCATCACCGACGGCCGCTTCTCCGGCGCCACCCGCGGCGCCTCCATCGGCCACGTCTCCCCCGAGGCCGCCCTGGGCGGACCCATCGCCTTCGTGGAGGAGGGCGACACCATCGCCATCGACATCCCCAACTGCAAGATCGACGTGCTGGTGGACGAGGCCACCTTGGCTGAGCGGAAAGCTAAGTGGGTCTGCCCTGAGCCCCGGGTCCAGACCGGCTACCTCCGCCGCTACGCCAAGCTGGTCACCTCCGCCGCCCATGGCGCTGTCCTTGAATGATTTTTCTTGTTCTTTTTCTTGAAAGAAAAAGAACCAAAAAGAACTTTGGGCTTTCATTTTGGACGGCACTGAAACGTCGGTGCACAGCCACCAGAGCAGTGCAGCATGCAGACGCACAACGCGATTTTTCACGGCCGGGCCGGGTCCTATGACCCGGTCCGGCCCTTTTTTTGCCCCGCAACGGATCGTTGCCCCCTGTTTTTGCAGGAATTGCTTTTCAAAATGTGTCGGAAGGCGCTATACTGGCACCAAGGAGGTGCTCCCATGATGAATCAAACTGAATCCTTCGGCGTCCGTCTGGCCCAGCTGCGCCGGGACGCCGGTCTTTCCCAGCAGGGGCTGGCCCAGGCCCTCTCCGTCACCCGCCAGGCCGTCTCCAACTGGGAGCGGGACCAGACCGCTCCCGACCTGGATATGCTCCTCTCCATCGCCGCCGCCTTGGGCACCGACCCCAACACCCTGTGCGGCGTGTCGGCGGTGCCCCGGCAGCGGCCTCGACGGTCCCTTCTGCGCCCCGCCCTGGCCCTCTCCCTCTGCGCCGCCTTCTGTCTGGGCACGGGCCTGGGGCTGTGGTCCGGCCGCGTCACACCGGACCCTGTCCCGGAGGACACTGTCTCTACCGCTCTCTCCAACCACCGGATCAGCTACACCACCCCCAGCGGCATCAAGGTGACCACCGCCGCCGACGGTGCCCTGGAGGTCTCCGACGAGCTGTCCGCCCTGCTGGAGCAAGCCCCCGGCCCGGTGGAGCTCACAGCGCAGCTCAGGGATGATTTCTCCTATTTCGCCCGGCAGTACGTCCTCCGCTTCCTCCCCGACTACCAGGACGGCGCCTTCCTCTCTGACTGGGACGACGTACTGCTGTGGTGCTACCGCTCCGGATGCAGCGGCGGCGACATCATGGAACCCCAGACGGTGGCCGACTACCTGGCCCGTTTCTTCGGCTATGAGGGAGAACTTCCCGCCCAGGGGACGGCACAATTCCCGCTGAAAAACGGGGGCTACTACCCGGAGTGCGGTGCCTTCACCACCTCTGAGGACGTCTACACCCTCAGCAGCCTGGAGCTGCTGGAGGATGGGACCTACCGGGCGCTGCTCCAGGCAAAGCCCTACGGCATGACCCTGGACCTGACCCTCTCACCCGGAGAGGACGGGCTGCACATTCTCTCCGCCCTCAAGACCTACGACTCTTGATTCCCGCTACGCCGCCCGGGCCCTTTTAAAAGGGCTCGGGTTTTTTTCGTTTCTCTATTGACTTATATCGAATATCGTTATACCATGATTATAACGATATTCGATATAGTGGGGAGATGAGGACATGGCCCGGAAAAAGCTGGATACCCTGACGGAGCAGATGTACTATGTCCTCCTCTCCCTGACTAAGGAGCGCCACGGCTACGGCATCATGCAGTATGTATCAGAGCTCACCGGCGGGCGAGTGGCCATCGGGGCGGGGACGCTATACGCTCTGCTGGCCCGGTTTGAAAAGGAGGGGCTTATCCAACTGGCCACCGAGGAGGAGAACCGGAAACGCTACCGCCTCACCGACGAGGGGCGAAGGGTGCTGGAGGAGGAGTTCGACCGGCTCCGCCGGCAGGTGGCCGACGGAGAGCGGGTGCTGAGAGAGGAGGACGACCATGAAAACGGATAGCTGGTCCCTGTTCACCTATCCCGTCATGGACATCAAGGCCGCCGAGGCCCTTCTGAACCGCCGGGCGGCGGAGGGCTGGACCCTGGACCGGGTCTATCTGGGTACCTTTGCCCGGTTCGTCCCCTTTGACACACGGTCGGCCTGGTGCGTGGACTGGAGCCGTCCCGGATACAGTGAGCGGCCCGACTATCTGACCCTCTGCACCGATGCCGGGTGGACACTGGTCCAGAAGGTGGGGGCCTTCAACCTCTACAAAGCGTCTGTCGGCACACCACCTATCCAGACCGACGGCGTGGAGGAGGCCCGCCGTTTCCGGCAGGAGGTACTGAGAGCCACCTTCAAAGGCTGGGGCGTCCTGCTGGGACTGCTCCTGTTCCTGGCCGCTTTGGTGCTGCTGGTGTCGGGCGGCGCCTGGCGGAAAGGCCTTCTCGACCTTCTGCTCACCCAGACCGGTCTTTTCCTGCTTCTCTTTCTCCCCGCCATTCTGGCATGCTGGCTGTTCTGGGCGAGTCGTCTCCTGCTGCGGCTGCAGCAGTGGGACCGGACGTCTGGTGGCCCTCTGCCCGTTCCTGGCCGGACAAGCGCTGGGGTGGCGGCCTGGCTGTGCCTTCTCTGCCGCCTGTGGGGCGTGGCCGTCGTCATCTGTTTCCTGATGGATACCGGACAGCGTATGCGTCTGAGCACCGCCCTGGGCTTGCTGGTGGGTGGCTGTATTGGCCTGTACCTCAACAGGGATCGCAAAGATAAAGAGGGGCGGAAATTGCTCAGTCGCAGAGGAACCGTAGCCATCTACGGTCTCATTCTCCTTTCAGTTACCGTTCTGTCCCCCATCTTCTCCCCTTTGTCCGATGTTCTAATGCCCCCTCCCGTACTGGTGAAGGAGACCGTTCTCCCCGGCGCCGTCCGGGTAGACCGCTCCTTTTCCCGCTCTGTCTCCTACGCCGACACCGATACCTCCTCCATCGGCTCCTTCGGCCTGCGCCATCAGAGCTGGTGGGAGGACCCCAGCGGAGAGCAGCACGATGTGGACTGCTACACCGCCCGCTGGGAATGGCTTTCCCGGCTGGTACAGGCGCTGCTGTGGGAGCCCTGGTATCCGCCTCTGGATGGATACACCGACGTCTGGCTCCAGGAGGCCAGTCTGGGCGGCGGCAAAACCGAATCGCTGCTCCTGCTCCGCTCCGGAAAGACCGTGGTGATGGTGGAAACCCGCTCCGGCCCCATCCCTCGGTCCCAGATCGACCGGCTTCTCTCCCTTTTATCGTCCGACCAGGAGGTGTGACCCCATGCTGCCCTTTGTCTATCTCAACTACTTGGCCCCAGACGCCAAGGCCCTGGAAGCCGTCCTGAACCGCCGGGCGGCGGCGGGCTGGGCCCTCCAGTGGCTCTTCGGCGGACTGGCCTTCTTCCGGCGGACGGAGCGGACCGACCTGCGCTACTGCGTAGAGCTGCGCCCGCCCAAGCGGGACCCCGATGAGCTGGGAGAGTCCGACCAGGACTACCTGGACCTGTGCGAGGACGCCGGGTGGGAGCTGGTGGACCAGACCGCCACCTTCCGTATCTTTGCCTCGAAGGCCGGAGCCGACCCCCTCCCTCTCCAGACCGACTCCGCCCTGGACTATGAGGAGCACTGGAAGGCGGCCCTCCGGGAGGCCCGGGGAAATGCCCTCGGCTTCCCCCTTCTCCTGGCCATCCAGCTCCTGCTGCGGCAGCTCTTCCCCAGAGAGGTGTTCCACTGGTGGGAGATCTTTCTCTCCACCGGCTCCATGGTCCTTCTGTTTCTCCTGGCCGCCGCTTTGGTCTGGGAGCTGGGTTACTTCGCCTTCCTGGGGCGGTTCCGCCGCCTGTGCCGGAGGGCGGCGGAGGCCGGGGAGGACCTGCCCGTCCCACGGCCATGGGCGGCAAGGCTCCGGGGACTGGCGGAAGGGCTGTGGCTGCCCCTGCTGGTGCTGGCCCTGGTCCTCTCCATCCTGCCCGACCTGGGAAATGACCGCATCAACGCCGTCACCTACCCGGGGGATGAATACCCCCTGGTGCGGGCGGAGGACCTGGGCTTTCTCCGCTCCGATAGCGGCTACCTCCTGTGGGAGGGTACCGACCCCCTCCGCCATGGGGAATCCCTCACCTACATGAGAGACGGGATGGTTCGCTCGGTCTACTACGCCTGCCGCTGGGAGTGGCTGGCCGAAGCCGTGGCTGACTCCCTGGTGAAGGAGGAGCAGAACGACAAGGCCATGCACTTCCACGACCCCATCACCCTCTCCCCCACCACGGAGCTGGGCCTAACCCACTGCTGGCTCTACGACGGCGGAGACTGGCAGTCCCTCCTCTTCCGTCTGGGCAACGTGGTGGTCTCGGTGGAAGGGCCCGTTGACTTCACCGATCCCGACATATTGTCCGCCGTCCTGGAGCGCGTCGATCAGGAGGTGTGATCATGAAAAAGGTCAAGTACGCCTTCTTCACCTTTCCCCCCTCTGACTGTGAGGCCGCCCAGCTCTGGCTCACCCGGCTCTATGACCAGGGCTGGGAGCTGGCGCATCTGCCTCATTTTATCCTCCCCGCCAAATTCATTCCCAGAACCCGGGACGACATCAAGTACTGTGTGGACCTGTCCCACGGGGTCCGGGACCCCAACTTCGCCCCCGACGGCTTCGACCAGCTGGTCAAAGAGTCCGGGTGGGCACTGGTGGGAACATCACGGTCTGGCCTGGATGTCTATAAATCCCTCCCCGACCGGGACCCCATCCCCATCCAGACCGACCCGGCCTTGTTCAAAAAGGCGTTTTTCCGCAGAGAACTGCTCCCCACCCTCCTCGTCTTCCTCATCGTGGTGCTGTTCCTGATCCTGCTTGGGTCCACGCTTGGGCTGCGCACCACCCTGCCCACCGAGCTGCTCACCTCCAACTTGGGACTGCTGAATGTGGTCATTGTGCTTTATATGATCGTCTTTGCCTTCGTCACCGTAGGATGGGAACTCCGCTTCTGGCTGCGCTCCTCACCCCCTACCCCCAATCTCCGGCTGGCACGGCTCAAGTCCTTCTGCGGTACGCTCTTCTACCTCTGCTGGCTCTTTTGCCTGATTCTCATCCCCCTGACCCGGGTGATAACCGCTGAACAACCCACGCCGGCACAGGACCCGCAAGCTGTGGCCACCCTCCCACTCCTGCGTCTGGAGGACCTGGACTTGCCTGACAATCCTCTTCCCTGGTTCCGGCGACAGAGCTCCATTCTGGCTTCAGCATTGGAACTTGAGGAGACCACAGACGGCATCTCCCTGACCCAGAATCGCTGGGACTGCCGCTTTGGCTGGGTGGCCGACCAGATCGTGGCGGACACCCTGGCCTCCTATGAGCGGTCCATGCCCTATACCCCCGCCGCCCTGGGCTTCGACCAGGTCTGGACCTATACCGATGACAGCGGCTTCCACTCCCTGCTGCTGCGGCAGGGGAACACCGTGGTCCAGCTCTACGGTAATCTGGACCTCACCACCCCCGACCGGCTGGAAAGGCTCCGGGACGCCCTGGAGCTGGCTTCTTAGACAGGAGGTGTTATCATGACTGAAGAAACCTGGACCCTGTTTCCCTTTCTCACCATGGACTACAAGGCGGCGGAGGGGTGGCTCAACCAGAAGTCCGCCCAGGGCTGGCAGTATACCAGCAAAACCACCCTATGGGGCTATCTGTTCCGCCTCCGTCGGACGGAGCGCACCGATCTCAGATACTGCGTGGACATCTCCGGCGGCAAGAAGGACCAGGATTACCGGAATTTCCTGAATCAGGCGGGCTGGGGCTGGGAGGGCACCGTCCGGGGCGAGGAGGTGGGGCTCGACTACGCCCGCTACGCCATGGACAGCGTCCACACCGGTACTCCTCTGGTAAACCGGTGGGAGTACCTGGAACTGGTGGATTGTGACTCCACCTGGTCCCTCTTCCTGTACACCAGACGTTACCACTGCCTCTGGGAGGGTCTAGCCGTCCGGACCGCCCGGGCCCTCATGGAGGACGAACCCTTCACTCCGGTGGAGCTGGGCTTTGACGAGAGCTGGATCTTCCTGCCTGATCCGCCCGACGACTATTCCGTCCTGGTCCTCCGGGAGGGGAACACCGCCGTCCGGCTGGAAGGACCTCTGGACTGGACAGATGAGGCCGTCCGGGGTATACTGAAGGAGAAATTTGGGTAAACAACGGGAGGTCATTACCATGTCTGAACTGCTGTTTGTCAATGCCTGCGTCCGGGGAGAGCGGTCCCGCACCCTGTCCCTGGCCCGGCATTTTCTCTCCGAATACGTAAAAACCACCCGGAGGTCACCGTCACGGAGCGCAATCTGATGACAGAACGGCTGGAGCCCCAGTACCCGGAAGTGCTGGAGCTCCGGGACGAGCTGTGGGGCGCCGGAAAGCTGGACGACCCCAGCTTTGACGCCGCCTGGCAGTTTGCCAGGGCGGACAAAATCGTCATCGCTGCCCCCTTCTGGGACCTCTCCTACCCCGCCATTCTGAAGATCTACCTGGAGCGCATCTCGGTGTGTGATATCACCTTCGGCTACGACGCTGACGGCAACAGCGTCGGCCTGAGCCGGGCGGAAAAGCTGCTCCTCATCACCACCCGGGGCGGCAACTTCTCCCTTCCGGAGACGGCGTGGATGGAGTCGGGCGCCCATCACCTCAAGGCACTGTGCGCCATGTATGGCATCTCTGACTTCCAGCTGCTGTGTGCCGAAGGGCTGGATGACGTCCGCAACAACAAGGAGGCCATCCTGGCCCAGGCCATGGGGGAGGCCCAGGTCCTGGCCACCCAATTCTGAGCATATAAAGGAGACCAAGCACCATTGAAACACATTCTTCTGCTCACCACGGGAGGGACCATCGCCTCCCGCCCCACCGACGAGGGCCTGGCCCCCGAGATGGACGGTGAGGACCTGGCCCGGCGCATCCCCTTCCTCACCGACAGCTACACCGTCACTGTCCGGGACATTCTTCACCTGGACTCCTCCAACATCCAGCCGGAGGAGTGGCAGCTCATCGCCCGGGCGGTGTACGCTGAGCGGGCGGGCTACGACGGCATCGTGGTCACCCACGGCACCGACACCATGGCCTATACCGCCTCGGTGCTCAGCTTCATGCTCAGGGGCATCCCCATCCCGGTGGTGCTCACCGGCAGCCAGCTGCCCATCGAGCACCCTCTCACCGACGCCCTGGAAAACCTGCGCATCGCCTTCGCCATGGCCTGCTCCGGCGCGGCGGGGGTCTTTGTGGCCTTTGACCGGAAGGTCATTCTGGGCTGTCGGGCAGTCAAGACCCGCACAAAGGACTTTGACGCCTTTGAGAGCGTCAACTGGCCTCTGGTGGGCGACGTGGACGCCGGCGGCCTCCACATCAACGCCGCCGCCCTGCCGCCACGTACCGACGGGGACTGCGTGCTCAGAAGTGAGTTGTGCCGGGACGTCTTTCTCATCAAGCTCACCCCCGGCCTGGACCCGGAGATCTTCGACATGCTCCACCAGATGCACTACCGGGGCGTGGTCATCGAGGCCTTCGGCGCCGGCGGCCTCCACTTCATCCGCCGGGACCTCATCTCCAAGCTCCACGGCGCCGCCCAGGCGGGGATGACGGTGGTGGTGTGCTCCCAGTGCCTCTATGAGAGCAGCGACTTCACCCTCTACCAGGCCGGCCAGAAGGCCCTGGCCCAAGGGGTGCTCCAGGGCTGGGACATGACCACCGAAGCCGCCGTTACCAAGCTCATGTGGGTACTGGGCCAGACCGACGACCCGGCGGAGATCAGGGACTGCTTCAGCCGCAGCCTCTGCGGCGAGGTATCCACTCCGAACTAAAGAAAAAGCGGACGCCCGCTCGGGCGTCCGCTTCTTTTATCCTAATATGTTGGACCACGCCGGTGGCCGTGTGATTGCCTTTCACTCTCAAACCAGTGCAAGAGCGATAATAAAGCTCTCTTTGGTTCTTTTTCTCACCAAAAAGCCCTTCCGCACACGCACCGGGCCGGTGGCCGTGTGATTGCCTTTCACTCTCAAACCAGTGCGAGAGCGATAATAAAGCTCTTTTTGGTTCTTTTTCTCACGAGAAAAAGAACTCCCGGCGGCCCTCCAGAGCGCGCATGAGGGTGGCGTCGTCGGCGTACTCCAGGTGTCCGCCCACAGGGATGCCGTAGGCCAGGCGGGTGATCTTGACGCCGAAGGGGCGTAGGAGCCGAGCCAGATACATGGCGGTGGCTTCCCCCTCGGTGTCTGGGTTGGTGGCCATGATGACCTCCCGCACCTCGCCGGAGGCCACCCGCTGGGTGAGCTCCTTGATGTGCAGGTCGTCGGGCCCCACGTGGTTCATGGGCGAGATGACGCCGTGGAGGACGTGGTAACGGCCGTTGTACTCCCGGGACCGCTCCAGGGCGATGACATCCCGTGGATCGGCCACCACACAGACCAAGCCGGGGTCCCGCTTGTCGCTGCTGCAGATGGCGCAGGGGCCGTCTCCCTGGGTGAAGTTCCCGCAGATGGGACACAGGGAGATGGACTCCTTGGCGGCTACGATGGCGTCTGCAAACTCCTTGGCGTCCTCCTCCGGCAGGCCCAGGATGAAAAAGGCCAGCCGCTGGGCGCTCTTGGCGCCGATGCCCGGCAGACGGGCAAACTGCTCCGTGAGCCGCTCCAGGGCGGGGGGAAAGTATTCCATGGATCGGGTTACCTCCAAACGGAATCGGGATAGTGGACCGCTCAGCCCCGGAGGGCGGCGATCATGGCAGCGGGGTCCTTTGCCCCATACACCGCTGAGCCGGCCACCAGCACGTTGGCGCCGGCCTCGGTCACCAGTCTGGCCGTCTCCAGGTTGACGCCGCCGTCCACCTCCAAGTCGCAACCCGGGCAGTACCGGTCGATATAGCCCCGGATGGCCCGGATCTTGCTGAGCTGATCGGTCATGAACTTCTGGCCGCCGAAGCCAGGCTCTACCGTCATCACCAGCACCATATCCAGCCCCTGCTCCAGGTGGGGGAGCACCGCCTCAGCGGCAGTGATGGGCCGGAGGGCGATGGCCTTTTTCACGCCATTGTCCTCCATGGCATGGAGGGCGTCGTGGATAGCCGGAGGTAGGTCGGCCTCCAGGTGGACGGAAAGCAAGTCGGCCCCCGCCTTGGCGAAGGCCTCAACGTACCGTCCCGGCTTCTCCACCATGAGATGGACGTCCAGAAACATGTCCGTATGTTTCCGAATGGAGGCCACCACCGGCACCCCGATGGTGATGTTGGGCACGAACATACCGTCCATCACATCCACATGGAGCCAGTCGGCGGTGGAGACACGCTTGATCTCCCGGTCCAGGGCGCAAAAGTCAGCGGAAAGAATGGATGGCGCGATCTTTACCATAATTCTTCACTCCTTGTGGAAAAATATCATCGGGACAAGGGCAGGACGTGGTTTTGAAAGATATGCGGACAGGTCCCTTCCGGGCACCCTCAGCCGCCGGGCGGCATAGGATACGGCAAGCGGAACGTGGCCCCGGAACAGCCGCCGGCCTCCCCAGCGCGGCCCCACGCCGCCGCCCGGCACGGCGGCGACGGTCCGGCGCGGCCTGCCGCATGACATATAGCCGCCCGCCGGCCCCGCCGGCGGGCGGCACAGCATTTGTCAGACGCTGGTGGTCATGACCTCTTTGGCGTCGTAGCCCGCCTGGCGCAGGGCAGCCATGATCTCCCCCTTGTGGACAAGCCCGAAGGCCTCCAGGGTGACCCGCAGCTCCACACCGCTCTGGCGGTTGATGTTGACAAACTGGTTGTGGTCGAGCCGGATGATGTTGCCGTTGAGTTCGGCCACCAGCTCGGCCACCCGGACCAGCTCGCCTGGCCGGTCGGGGAGCTGCACCGAGAAAGTGAACACCCGGCCCCGGCTCACCAGGCCGTGCTGGACCAGAGAGGAGACGGTGATGACGTCCATGTTGCCTCCGGAGAGAACACTCACCACGTTCTTCCCCTTGCAGTCCAGGTGATTGAGGGCGGCGATGGAGAGCAGCCCGGCGTTCTCCACAATCATCTTGTGCTTTTCCATCATATCCAGGAAGGCATCCACCAGCTCATGGTCGTCGATGGTGATGATACCGTCCAGGTTCTGTTGGATGTAGGGGAAGATCTTGTCGCCCGGGGTCTTGACCGCCACGCCGTCGGCGATGGTGTCCACCTTGTCCAGGGTGACGATGTGGCCGGCCTCCAGGCTGGCCTTCATGGAGGCGGCACCGGTGGGCTCCACACCGATAACCTTTACGTTGGGGTTGAGCAGCTTGGAGAGGGTAGCCACACCGGAGGCCAGTCCGCCGCCGCCCACGGGCACCAGAATGATGTCCACGTCGGGCAGGTCGGAGAAGATCTCATAGGCGATGGTGCCCTGACCGGTGGCCAGGACGGGGTCGTTGAAGGGGTGGATGTAGGTGTAGCCCTCCGACTCGGAGAGCCGGCTGGCCAGCTCGGCGGCATCGTCAAAGACGGCGCCGTGGAGGATAACCTGTGCACCGTAGTCCTTGGTGTTGTTCACCTTCACCAGGGGGGTGGTGGTGGGCATGACCACGGTGGCCTTTACTCCGGCGGCCTGGGCGGCGTAGGCCACGCCCTGGGCGTGGTTGCCGGCGGAGGCAGTGATAAGTCCCCGCTCCTTCTCCTCCTGGGAGAGGGTGCTAATCTTATAATAGGCGCCCCGAATCTTATAGGCGCCGGTGACCTGCATATTCTCCGGTTTAATGTAGACCTGGTTCCCCGTGGCTTTGGAAAGGGCGGTGGAATGGACCAGATGGGTGTCGGCCAGCACCCCGGCAAGCACGCTCCGTGCGGCCTTGAAATCCTCTAATGTCATCATGGCGCTTCACTTCCTCTTGTTTTACAGCTGTATTCTTTTATCATAATGAGTTTTGCCCTCTCTGTCAATGCCCGGCCATTGACACCCACCCGGCGGGAGGGTACAATAGCCATGTATCCCCTGTTTAAGGAGGCAGTTATGGCGAAAGTAGTGAAACGATCCGTACTCCCCATCTATGCAGTGGCCGTGGTGTGGCTGATCTTCGGCCTGTTCCTGCCCTTCTACCGCCCCCTCCATTATGTGGCCGCCATTCTGGTCTCCCTGGTGGTCTTTCTCATCGCCAAGGCTCTGTGCCCTGACCGGACCTTTGAGACACCGGAGCCGGAAAAGAAGGCCAAGTCTGAGTCCGCTGAGAAGAAGCCCGCCTCCACCGGCGATCCGGAGCTGGACGCCCTCATTCAGGAGCGGGACCGGGCCGTGTCTGAGATGCACCGCCTCAACGACGCCATCGCCGACCCCACCATCTCCGCCCAGATCGATCACCTGGAATCCACCACCAAAAAGATCATCTCCTACGTGGTGGAGCACCCCAAGAAGCTCCCCCAGATCCGAAAATTTCTCAACTACTACCTCCCCACCACCCTCAAGCTCCTCAACGCCTATGACCGCATGGGTGCCACCGGGGTATCCGGGGAGAACATCGACGGCACCATGGGCAAGATCGAGTCTATGATGGACACCGTGGTCCGTGCCTTCGACAAGCAGCTGGACGCTCTCTTCGGAGACGAGGCCCTGGACATCTCCACCGACATCACCGTGCTGGAAAATCTGCTGGCCCAGGAGGGTCTGGCCGGCGAACAGCTGGGCGGTCAGAATTGAATCCCCAGCAAAAGGAATACGGAGGATCGATACCCTCCGCCTCAAAATTTTTTGACTCATGATGAAAGCGAGGGAACCATATTATGCCTGAGAACAATGATTTCACCCCCGAGCTCACCCTGACTCCCGACCTGTCGGCTGGCACCGCCGCCGCCCAGGCGCCTCAGGCTCCGGAGCTCACCCTGACCCCCGACCAGAGCGCTGAGGATGCCGCCGCGGCCCAGAAGGCCCGGGATGAGCACGCCGTGCAGCTGGACGAGAGCCAGCTCACCGAGGCCGAGCGGAAGATGGTGGACGATTTTGCCCAGAAAATCGACATCACCGACTCCAACGTGGTCCTTCAGTACGGCGCCGCCGCTCAGAAGAACATCGCCTCCTTCTCTGAGAACACCCTCAACTCCGTCCGCACCAAGGACCTGGGGGAGATCGGCCAGTCCCTGGCCGGCCTGGTGGGAGAGCTCCAGCACTTCGGACAGGAGGAGAAGAGCGGCATTTTCGGCTTCTTCCAGAAGAAGAAAAACGACCTGGAGGCCATGAAGGCCCAGTACGCCAAGGCCGAGACCAACGTGAACAAGATCGTGGCGGTGCTGGAGGGCCATCAGGTAACCCTGATGAAGGACATCGCCATGCTGGACCAGATGTACGACCTCAACACCAAATACTATAAAGAACTCACCATGTATATCCTGGCCGGCAAGAAGCGGCTCCAGCAGGTCAGGGAGAACGACCTGGAGGCCCTGCGCAAAAAGGCGGCGGAGACCGGCACCCAGGAGGACGCCCAGGCCTACAACGACCTGGCCAATATGTGCTCCCGTTTTGAGAAAAAGATCCACGACCTGGAGCTCACCCGCATGATCTCAATCCAGATGGGTCCCCAGACCCGGCTCATCCAGAACAACGACGCCCTCATGCTGGAGAAGATCCAGTCCTCCCTGGTGAACACCATCCCCCTGTGGAAGAGCCAGATGGTCCTCTCCCTGGGCCTGGAGCACTCCCGGCAGGCCACCGCAGCCCAGAACGCCGTCACCAACATGACCAACGAGCTTCTGAAGAAGAATGCCGACATGCTGAAGATGGGCACCATCGAGACGGCCAAGGAGGCCGAGCGCAGCGTGGTGGACATCCAGACCCTCCAGCACACCAACCAGCAGCTCATCTCCACCCTGGACGAGGTCATGAAGATCCAGCAGGACGGCGCCCAGAAGCGCAAGGAGGCCGAGCTGGAGCTGGGCCGCATCGAGGGCGAGCTCAAGCAGAAGCTGCTGGAGCTGCGGGGCTGAGGAGTTTAGACCATGGAAATGCTGAAAAAACGCTGGGTGGCAGTGGTCATCCTGCTGCTGGTCATCGGTCTGTCCATCTGCATCGGCCTCATGCGGGCCCCCACGGGCAGCGACCAGCCTGCCGTGGACCAGGCCCAGAGCCTGGACACCGGACTGGACATCGCGCCCTACCGGACCTGGCTGTGGGATGAGGCCGGCGTCCTCTCCTCCGACGTAGAGGATACCATCTGCCTCTATAATGCCAACTGGGACGCCCAGTACCGCAGCCTGGTAGCGGTGGCGGCAGTGCTGGACACCGACGGCCAGACCATCGACGACTACGCCTACTCCCTGGCCAACGAGATCGGCCTCTCCTCCATGGACGCCCTTCTGGTTGTGGACACGGGTACCACCGACGCCTATCTGGCCTTGGGGAACGACTTCCTTCCCGGCCTCACCTCCTCCGACGTCACCACCCTGCTGGACCAGAACCTGCGCTCCCCCCTCCAGGCGGGAAACTGCGGTGAGGGCGTTCTCTCCCTCTTTTCCGCCCTGGACCAGGTCTATGTGAACACCTACGGTGCCTCCGGCGGCGGAGATTATCACTACTATTACAGCGGCTCGCTTGACACCGTCATGACGGTGGTCACCGTGGTCATCTTCCTGGTGGTGCTGCTGGCGGTCCTCACCGCCATCGATACCGCCCGGTATAATGCCTACCGTCAGGCCTACTATGGCGTGGCCACACCCCCCTTTGTCTTCCGGCCCATCCTCTTCTGGCATGGGCCGAGCTACGGCTGGTACCGCCGCCGCTGGCACCAGCCCCCTCCCCCGCCGCCCAGAGGGCCCCGGGGACCCACGCCCCCCAGAGGGGGCGGCTTCGGTGGCGGCTTCAGCAACCACCGGGGCGGCGGCTTCAGCAGCAGTCGCGGCGGCGGTTTCGGCGGCTCCTTTGGTGGCAGCCGGGGTGGCGGCTTCGGCGGCTCCCGTGGCGGCGGCTTTGGCGGCAGCCGCGGCGGTGGCTTCGGCGGTGGCCGGGGCGGCGGTTTTGGAGGCCGCAGATAACAGACAGGACACCCGGAGGGGAGCATACCCTCCGGGTGTTTTTTCAAACACAACTTGGACACATCTATCGGATAGGATAACAACAGAGAGGGGGAGACGGCCGTGCCGGACACCATCCTGATCGTAGAGGACGAACCCCGGATGGGGACCATCCTTCAGGACTATTTTACCGCCCACGGGGTGGACAGCGATCTGGCCCCGGACGGCGATGCTGCTCTGGAGTATTTCGCCCGGCGGGACTACGACGCGGTGCTGTTGGACGTGATGATGCCGGGGCTGGACGGCTACGGCGTCTGCCGTGCCATCCGTCGGGAGAGCAATCTACCCATCCTCTTCCTCACCGCCCTGGGCGGAGAGGAGCAGGCCCTCCACGGTTACGCCCTGGGTGCGGACGACTATGTGACGAAACCCTTCTCCCTGGCCCTTCTCTACGCCAAGACTACCGCTCTCATCCGCCGGAGCCGGGGTACCGAGGACGGCGCCCTGGTCTGTGGGGAAATTCGGCTCCAACCAGGGGCAATGTTGTGTACAGTAAGTAATACGCAAGTCAAATTGTCCCCTCGGGAGTATAATCTTCTTCTCTGCCTCCTCCGAAACCAGGGCAAGGTCCTCTCCCGGGAACAGCTCCTCACCCGGGTGTGGGGCTGGGATTTTGAGGGCGAGGACCGGGCGGTGGACGTGCAGATCAAGAACCTCCGCGCCGCCCTGGGGAGTGCCGGAAAACAGATCAAGACCGTGTTCAAGGCGGGCTACAAGCTTGAGTCGGAGTAGCCGCCCGCCGGAAGGGAGCCTCCTATGAAACGTAAGCTGTTCTTGCCGCTCTTTCTCCGCACCGCCGCCCGCTTCCTCCTGCTGTGGGCCCTGATGGTCCTCCTCCTCTCCCTCCGGGAGCTGGACGCCCAGACCACCCGGCTCAAGAGCGGCGTCAGTGAAGCCCGGGACTGGAACCTGATGAACGCCCAGCTGGTGGTGGATGGAGACTACGATCCCGCCATCAAGCCCGCCCAGTACGACGACCGCATGGACGCCTATTACTCCACCTACGGCGCCGTGGGGGTCTTCCGGCTCTACGACACCGAGGGAACAGAGATGGGCCGCAGCCTACTTACCTCCGGCTCTTTCGCCCTTCCCGGCACAGGGGTCTACGACCACTATCTGAACTTTGACGCCGTTCTCACCGATGACGAGCAGCTCACGCTGGGACAGTTTCTCCGGGAAAACCGGCAGTTCAACCGCTTCTACGGCACCGAGGGCGGGCTCTACGATGACTATCTGGGTTCGGACCAGGGGAAGAGCTACACCGTGGGGCTCCGCAGCGAGATCACCGGCGTGGTGGAGCACAACGTAGTCTACCCGCAAAAGCTGGTCTACTGGTATGAGGATGGGCCGGTGACCCTGCTGGACACGGACAGTTCCTTCTTTGACGGCAAGACCCTCACCACCTTTACCTCTGACTCCATCCAGCTCAGCTCCATCCTGGCCTGGGCGGAGACCGGCCCGGAGCTCACACTAAAGCTTTTCCGTGAGGCCGAGACGCGTCTGGAAAATCTGGTGGGGGACCGCGCTCCCTCCAACTACTGGGTGGGTTCTACCGTGGGCGGCAGCGGCTATGCCCAGGTGGGCTCGGTGGCCCCCTATGACGGACTGGTCTCCGCCACGGGCGTCTCCTACCGCCCCGCCCTGATGGCCACCCACGACCTGCTTTTCCTCTACGCAGCCACCCTGCTCTTCACCCTGCTCCTGGCCTTTTTCACCGCCCGGGCCCAGGCCAGGAGCCTCCAGCGGGAGCGGGACCTCACCAATGCCGTGGCCCATGAGCTCAAGACCCCTCTGGCCCTCCTGCGTTCCTATGCCGAGGGCTTACAGGAGGATATCGCGCCTGAAAAGCGTGCAGAGTATTTAAACGTCATCATGGACCAATCCGACCAGATGGCCGCCCTGGTGAGCTCCCTTCTGGACTTGAGCCGCATGAAGGCGGGCAAGACCCATTTCGAGCCCACTCCTGTGTCCCTGGACCGAGTGGTTGACACCGTTTTCCACACCATGGAGCGGCCCATGGAGACCGCCGGCGTCACCCTGGACCTGGACCTTCTCCCCTGCACCGTCTCCGGCGAGGAGGGGCGCCTCTCCCTGGTGGTATCCAATTTGGCTTCCAATGCCCTCCGCCACACTCCGCCTGGAGGCGAGATTCGGGTGACCCTTCGGGAAAAGGGCAGCACCGCCCTCCTCCAGGTGGAAAACGACGGGGAGACCATCCCGCCGGAGGCCCTCCCCCGGATTTTCGAGCCTTTCTACCGCTCCGACACCGCCCGGGACCGTCAAAGCGGCGGCACCGGCCTGGGGCTGGCCCTGGTCAAGGAAACCGTGACCCTCCACGGTGGCACCTGCGGTGTGGAAAACCTCCCCCACGGCGTCCGCTTCTGGGTGGAGCTTCCACTTTTAAACACATGAAAAAACGCCTGTGTCCTCCTTTTTGTGGGGGACACAGGCATTTGCTTTCCACAGGCTGTGGATTTATTTTCTCTTCTCCATCTCCTGGAGTACCAATGGGAGCAACAGCTCTGCCACCCTGGTCTGGGCCGCAGCAGAGAGGTGGCGCTTGGGGGTGGTCCGTTCGTTGAACCACTGCTCCGGGTCGTCCTTGAAGGGCGTATACAGGTCCACGAAGGGGATGTTCAGCTGATCACACAGGCTCGACAGGGACTCGTTCCAGATGGGCAGCCGATTCTGAAGCTGAGGACCTGCCAGCAACTCGGAAAACCAGGGAATACCCAGCATGATGAGCGGCATTCCGGCCTCGGCAGCCTGGTCCAACACGTCGGAGATCTCGGAGAGGAATTCCCCCAAGGGGACCTCCAGCTTTTTGGCGTCGTTGGTGCCGAAGCCCAGGACACACAGGTCTGCACCGGCGGTGGCATCGGGGAAATGTTCCATCGCATAGTCGGCCTGAACGCCGGGGTGACCCTCATTTTTAACGGTCGCGTCCACGCCTCTGGCCCGGAGCATGACCTCCAGTTTGGCAGGCCAGGCCTCCTCCAGCGGTCCAGGCGTGCCAGTGTCACCCAGATAATATCTGGTGTTGGAGTCTCCAAAGGCCACGATCTGATAACTCATTTCCCATCCTCCTCCGCGTCACGGTCCTTCTGCCCTGTTGTTTCCGCCCTGAACCACCGGGAACGTATCTGCCGAGTAGAAAAGCCTGTCTCCTGGTAAAGCCGGTATGCCGCCGGGTTGGCGGTGGAGACCAACAGCCAGCAGCCGTCATGTCCACGTTCCGCCAGTAGGTCCATCGTCAGCAGCAGGAGCTCTCGGCCCAGGCCTCTGCCCCGGGCCGTTTTTTTCAGGCCGATGCCCTCGATCTCCCCGGACTGGAGGTCCAGCTCATAAATGCCGATAGGCTCCTCGCCCTCCAGCACAAAGCCGCAGCTGCCCGGCTTGGCCAGCTGCTCCGCCAGTTCCTCCTGGCCGTAGGTAGCGGCATTTGGGACGGAGGCAAACGCCTCGTTGTAGAGGGCCAGCCACTGCTCTCCCAGCGCCTCCGTCAGCGGTACGGCCCGAAGCCGGCCTCCGTGCCGGGTACGGGCCTCGCCCAGCGCCCGCTCCATCTCCAACATGTCGTGGACATGGGTGAGGCGGACCTGTCCGCTCTCTCCCTCCCCAAAAGGCACCTCCGGGTCGGTGGAGGCCACGTAGATCTCCCGGGCGCCCTGGTCCTTCAGTGCCCTGATCTCCCGCAACAGCAGTTCATTTTGTTCCTCCGCCGGACAGCGTTGGAAAATTAGATAGGCAATGCCCCGATGGGGGATCTCACGAGTGACGCGCTGAATCTGTGTCTCCATGGGACTGCCCTCCTCTCGCTGCACAGCAGTTGTGTTCAGTCTTTATTATCATATCACAGCCTGCCCTCCGGCGCAATGGCTCCCACTTCACCCAATATGAAAAACCTATAAACAACAGGGGACATGGACCGCAGTCCACATCCCCTGTTGTTTTTTCTTTCGTTAATCGCCCTGGAGGGCATCGAAGCCCTCCTCGCCGGTACGGACCTTGATCACGTTTTCCACATCGTAGATGAAGATCTTGCCGTCGCCGATGTGGCCGGTGAACAGCGCCCGCTTGGCGGCGGCCACCACAGCAGATACCGGCACCTTGGAGACCACCACGTCCACCTGCACCTTGGGCAGCAGGTTCATGGTCATCTCCACGCCGCGGTAGTACTCAGTGCGGCCCTTCTGCACGCCACAGCCCAGCACCTGGGTCACCGTCATGCCTGTGACGCCGATGGCGTTCATAGCGCTCTTTAGCGTTTCAAACCGCGCCTGGTTACAAACAATGGTCACCTTGGAGAGCTTCACATCGGAAGCAGAGATTCCGGACTTCTCCCGGGCCACCACCTGGACGGGCACCGCCTCGTCCTCGCTGGCGCCGCTGCTGATGGCCACAGACTCCACAGGACCGGTGAGACCACCCGCCGGCATGAAGTCGGCATAAGCGGAGGCCAGGCCGTGCTCGTGGATGTCCAGGCCGTCGATCTCCTCCTGAGCGGAGCAGCGCAGGCCGATGGTGTGCTTGAGCACCAGGAAGACGATGGTGATGGTCACCAACACCCACACCGCCACGGAGATCACGCCAATGCACTGGGTAACGAAGAAAGAGGGGCCGCCGCCGTAGAAGAGGCCGCCGTCCACCGCCAGCAGGCCGGTGAGCAGGGTACCCATGGCGCCGCAGACACCGTGGACTGAGATGGCGCCCACAGGATCATCGATCTTGGCCACCTTGTCGAAGAACTCCACCGCCAGGGGAAGCACGATACCGGCGCAGGCACCGATGACGGCGGCCCCAAAGATAGAGACCATGTCGCAGCCGGCGGTAATGGCCACCAGACCGCCCAGGGCCGCGTTGAAGGTCATGGACACGTCGGGCTTGCCGTACCGCAGCCAGGTGAAGATCATAGTGACCACACAGGCCACAGCGGCCGACATGTTGGTGGTGCAAAAGATAGCGCCGGCCAACTCCATAACACTGTCACTGTCCATGGCCACGGTGGAGCAGCCGTTGAAACCGAACCAGCAGAACCAGAGGATGAAGACTCCCAGCGCGCCGATGGAGAGATTGTGGCCCAGGATAGCCTGGGGCTTGCCGTTCTTGTCGTACTTACCGATCCGGGGCCCAAGGATCTTGGCGCCCACGCCGGCGGCAATGCCACCTACCATGTGGACGGCGGTGGAGCCGGCGAAATCATGGAAACCCAGCTGGGCCAGCCAACCACCGCCCCAGATCCAGTGTCCGGACACGGGGTAGATCACCAGAGATATCATCAAGGAGTAGATGCAGTAGGAGATGAACTTGGTCCGCTCCGCCATGGCGCCGGAGACGATGGTAGCGGCCGTGGCGCAGAAAACCGTCTGGAAGATGAAGAACGCAAACAGGGGTACACCGGCCGGCAGGACGGCGGAGTAGTCACCCCGCACCATGGGATCAAAGCCGCCGATGATGGCGCCCGCCCCACCGAACATCAGACCGAAGCCCACCAGCCAGTAGACCGGGGTGCCAATGCAGAAGTCCATCAGGTTTTTCATCAGGATATTGCCTGTGTTCTTGCTTCTGGTAAAGCCCGCTTCGCACATGGCGAATCCAGCCTGCATGAAGAAGACCAGTGCCGCGCCCAGAAGCACCCAGATGGTGTTGACCGACGAATACATATTCCATTCCTCCTCCTGTAAAAAAACAAGGGCGCTCGCTCCGCCATCGTCAGCGGATCGAGCGCCCTTGCCTTGTTGGGGGCAGTTTACACGCTTCCCTGAACTTTGTCAAGGCAGTCCAATGAAGTTTGTGAGACCTCCCACCTTTTTTCTGCCTTTTGCAGCTATGTTTATGAAATATGGTCAGTCCAAATCCTGCAAAATTTTACGACTCAGAGACGGATCTCCACCGGTTCTCCCATGCTGATCGCATCCGTCGACACCCGGCAGTCCCGGCATAGAATTTCCACACCAGCCGCCGCGGCCCGCCGCACCGCCTCGCCGAAGGCGGGGTGAGTCCGGTCGTTGGGAGACCAGAAGGCCACCCCTTCCATCTGGACCACCAGGAACAGCGCCGCCTCGTAGCCCGCCGCCCGGCAGGCCATGAGCTCCTCCACATGCTTGACGCCCCGCTCCGTGGGGGCGTCGGGAAAGTAGACGGCACCCCCCTCTTCCAGGGTGACACCCTTCACCTCCACGAAACCTTTCCTGTCATTTTCTAATGACTCCCAGTAGAAATCGAACCTGGAATTCCCCCATGTAGTCTCCGGGCGCAGCAATGAAAGATCAGACCGAAAACCGCCGGCAGCGGCCCACTCCCCAAAGACCTGGTTGGGCGCCTGGGCATCCATGTTAATGAGGCGCTTCCCCTTCTCCACTGCGATGAGATCATACCGGGTCTTCCGGCTGGGATTTGTCCCCTCCGCCAGGTAGATCGTGGCTCCCGGCACCAGCAGCTCCCGACACCGGCCGGTGTTCTTGACATGGACGGTCTCCTCGGCTCCCTCCAACTCCACCTGGGCAATGAAGCGGTTGGGACGGCGCAAAAAAACCGCCTTTTTCACAGTTTGGTATTGCATCTTTTCTCCTCTGTCTGTATCCTTGTCTTAGACTGCGTAGCGGCCCCATCCCACCGTCAGGAGGTATCACCATGCACATTCCCGCCTGTGACACCACATCTCAGCTCACAGTTCTCTCCTTTGCCGATGCCCTGGAGCAGGCCCTCAGGCCCTCTTCGGACTACGATGTCAATCAGTGGCTCTATGTCCCCAATTTTTATTCGGAGTACCGGTACATCCTGGGAACCCGCGGAGAGAAGCCCCTCGTCTGCGTGGGGGTGAATCCCTCCACCGCCGCTCCCAACGCCCTGGACAACACCCTCAAATCGGTGGAGCGGATCGCCCTGGGCAACGGCTATGACAGCTTCATTATGTTCAACGTATATGCCCAGCGGGCCACCCGCCCCGACGATATGGAGCGCACCCTCAATCCCCAACTCCACGCCGAAAATATGGCGGCCTTCCGCTACGCCCTGGAGCAGACCAGGAGCGGCCGCCCCGCCATCTGGGCCGCCTGGGGTAATATCATCGAAAAGCGGCCTTATCTGCCCGTCTGCGTGCGGGACATGATCGCCGTGGGACAAGACTTTAACGCCCAGTGGTTCTCTTCCGGAAAACGCTCCGCCAAAGGTCACCCCCACCATCCCCTCTATCTACGCAAGGACAGCCCTTTGGACCCCTTTGATGTGAAGGACTATGTTTCCCACGTACTGGATCATGCGTGAGGCAGCGGAGCTGCCCACATTTTATCAGGCATGCAAAAAACGGACTTCCTAAGAAGTCCGTTTTTTGTGTCGGCGCTACCTATCTTCCCGGCCCGTCTCCAGGCAAGTATTTTCGGCGCAGGTGAGCTTAACTGCCGTGTTCGGAATGGGAACGGGTGGACCCTCACCGCAATCAGCACCGACTTACTTTCTTTTGAAAAAGAAAGTAAGCAAAGAAAACTTCAGAGAACTTTTCTCTCCTTACCGTCTTTCTCAACAGTAAGTGCTTTATTCAGTTGATTCTCACTTTCAATTACTTTCTCTTTCAGGAGAAAGTAATTGGTGACCCGTGCGGGAATCGAACCCACGTTTGCGGCGTGAGAGGCCGCCGTCTTAGCCGCTTGACCAACGGGCCGTGTGGTGCGCCTTCACGGATTCGAACCGGGGACCCACTGATTAAGAGTCAGTTGCTCTACCAACTGAGCTAAAGGCGCATACTTCCTTTTGAGAAAGAAAGCATGCAAAGAAAGCTTTGTCAAACTTCCCTTTCC